>CAYLNA010000032.1:0-15211 GCA_964384665.1 uncultured Desulfovibrionaceae bacterium
GGGCCCAATGGCTGCGGCAAGTCCACGCTGCTCAAGATCATGGCCGGGGAAGTCAGTCCGGACAGCGGCAAGGTAACCATACCCAAGGGCGCGCAGATCGGTTTTGTCCGGCAGGAGTTAATCGGAGCCGACCTGGAAAAGGAGCTGGAGGATTTCGTTCTCGAAGTCCTGCCGTCCTGGACCGAGTTCTGGCATGAATGGCGCGCCGCCCTCGACGCCGGCGACGACGCGGCCCTGATCCGCCTAGCCCGGAGGCAGGAGGAACTGGAGCATCAGTACGGATACAATCCCGAGCACCGGGCCCAGGCCATCCTGGGCGGCCTGGGTTTTTCCGCGTCCTCGTTCTCGCGGCCCGTGGGCGAACTGAGCGGCGGCTGGCGGGAACGGGCCAAGCTGGCCCGGGTCCTGGTCGCGGGCGCGGACATCCTGTTTCTGGACGAACCGACCAATCACCTCGATCTGGAGGCCGTGGAATGGCTGGAAGACTACGTGCGCGCCTTTTCCGGCGTGCTCGTCTTTGTCGCCCATGACCGTTATTTTTTGGACCACGCCGCCAACAAGATTCTGTTTCTGGGCGGGGAAAAGCCTGTCCTGCGCGACGGCAATTTCTCCCAGTTCGTGCAGTGGAACGCCGAACGGAACGAACAGACCCGGCGTCAGGCCGAGAAGCTGCGCACCGAGATCGACAAGAAGCAGGCTTTTGTCAACCGCTTCCGGGCCAAGGCGACCAAGGCCAAGCAGGCTCAGAGCCGTCTGGGGCAGATCGACAAGTTGCAAGGGGAGCTGGAAGCCCTGACTCCGGAAACCCGCGCCCGCACTCTGTCCTTCACCTGGCCCGAACCCGAGCGTGGAAATCAGACCGTGCTCTCGGCCGTGGATTTGTCTTTTTCCTTTCCGGATTCGCCCCTTTTCACCGGACTCAATTTCCATGTCTATCGGGGACAGAAGATCGGCCTGGTCGGCCCCAACGGCCGTGGCAAGTCGACCCTGATCAAACTCATCACCGGCGGCCTGACTCCGACCAGTGGCAAGGTCAGTCTCGGCGCGAGCATCTCCACCGGCTATTTCAGCCAGCACCAGACCGACATCCTGCGGCCGGCCTTCTCGGTCATGGCCGAGATCCGGCGTCTGGCCTCGCCGTCCAGTTCGGATTTTCAGCTCAAATCCGTGCTCGGCTTGTTCATGCTCGGGGAATCGTACTGGGAAAAGAAGGTCGAGGATTTGAGCGGCGGGGAGAAAAACCGTCTGGTGCTGTGCACCCTGTTTTTGAGCCGGGCCAATTTTCTGATTCTGGACGAGCCGACCAACCATCTGGACATGGAGAGTCGCGAGGCCCTGGTCGACGCTCTGTGCGCCTACACCGGAACCATGTTCGTGGTCGCCCATGACCGCTATCTCCTGTCCGAGGTCGTGGACGAAATCTGGGAACTGCATCCGGACCGCATCGAAATGCACCATTGCGGGTTCGACGAGTTTCACGCTCTCAAAAAAGCCCAGGAGGCCGCGCGGGACATCAAGAAGCCCGAAGCGGTCAAGGGCGCGCGGCAAGACCAGAAGCAAAAGAAGCGCGAGGAAGCCGAGGCCCGCAACCGCATGCATCGGCAGGCCAAGCCCCTGCGCGCCAAGTACGAAAAACTGGAGGCGGAACTGGAGGCCAATCTGGCCGAGCAGGACGCCTTGGAAGCGATCCTGGCCGATCCGGCCACCTATGAGGACGCAAAAGCATCGCGCGAAGCCGGACAGCGTTTCGCCCAGTTGCAGCAGCGGGCCGAGGACGTGATGTCCGATCTGGCCTATCTGGAAAAGGAGCTGCAGGAGCTGGAAGCGCCGCGAGCGGACGGCTGATGGACGTCGTGGCCGGGATTCTGGCGCGCGGGGGCCGCTATCTGGCCGCCCGCCGCTCGGCTTCGATGGCGTGGGCGGGCTTCTGGGAATTTCCCGGAGGCAAGGTGGAGGCCAGGGAATCCTTGGAGGCGGCGCTCGCGCGGGAATTGCGGGAGGAACTGGATATCGATGTTCGGGCGTTTTCCCTCTGGAAACTAAAGGAAAAAAAAGTTACAGGGCGCGCAATTCGGATTTATTTCTTTTTGGTGACGGAATTTTCCGGCGCGCCGACGCCGCGCGAGGGACAGGAACTGGCGTGGATTTCCCCGACCGAGGCGACGGACTATGTCTTCTTGTCCGCGGACGCGGAAATCCTGGCCGAACTGGCCGCCACGCCAACGTGATGAACCCATGCCGCGCACGGGGCCGGCATCGGAAGACGCAACCCATGGAGGACGCGCATGGCTATCTTTGTCTATAGAGCGAAGTCTCGCGGCGGCAGGACGATCAAGGGGGATCTGGACGCCCCCACCCTGGAATTCGCCGAGAACATTCTCCGCCGCAAGGGCTACGCGGATGTCCGCGTCAAGCCCAAGCCCAAGGATATCCTGGAGGGCACCTTCCTGGAGGGTTCGGTCTCCTCGCGGGACATGGTTGTCTTCAGTCGTCAGTTCGCGACCATGATCAATGCCGGCGTGCCCATTCTGCAGGCGCTGCAGATCATGTGCGAACAGACGGAGAATCCCAAGTTGCGGCGCAAGCTGTACAGCATCCGCAACGACATCGAGGGCGGCAGTTCGTTGTTCGACGGTCTGAAAAAGCATCCGGACATTTTCGACGCCCTGTATTCCAACATGGTCAACGCCGGCGAAACGGGCGGTATCCTGGATCAGGTCCTGCTGCGTTTGGCGGAGTACATCGAGAAGGCGGCCAAGCTCAAGGCCAAGATCAAGGGCGCCATGATCTATCCGGGCGTGGTCGTGAGCGTGGCCGTGGGCGTCATCGCGGTCATTCTGATTTTCGTCATCCCAACCTTCGAGCAGATGTTTCGGGAATCCGGCGGAGCGCTTCCGGCCCCGACCCAGTTCGTCATTGGACTCAGCAACTTCGTGATCCATAATTTTTTGCTGCTGGTTGCAGGAATTATTGCATTTTTCATCGGCTTCAAGTTTTTTTACAAATGGGACAAGGGCAAGATCCTGGTCGACCGCTGGGTGCTCTTCCTGCCCGTCTTTGGCCCCCTGCTGCGCAAGGCGGCCGTGGCCAAGTTCAGCCGGACCCTCTCGACCATGGTGTCCAGCGGCGTGCCCATTTTGAACGCCTTGGACATCGTTTCGCGGACCTCCGGCAACAAGACGGTCGAACTCGGCGTGCTGGATGCGAAGCGGTCCATCGCCGAAGGCCAGAGTCTGGCCGATCCGTTGGAGGAAACCGGCGTCTTTCCGCCCATGGTCATCCACATGATCTCCATCGGCGAAACCACCGGCGCCCTGGATTCCATGTTGTCCAAGATCGCCGATTTCTATGACGACGAGGTGGACGTGGCCGTGGACGCCCTGACCTCCCTCATCGAGCCGATCATGATTGTCTTTCTGGGCGTGGTCGTTGGTGGATTGGTCATCAGCATGTACCTGCCCATATTCTCCATCGCCGATACCGTGGCCTGATCGAACAAGGAGTATCCGTGCGCATCGCCGATTTGCTCAAGCGGCGGAAACCGTTTCTGTCGCTTGAGTTTTTCCCTCCCAAGGAACGGGCTCAGTGGCCCGTTTTTTTTGACGTCGTCCGCCAGTTGAAAACCCTGGCCCCGCTTTTTTGTTCCGTGACCTACGGTGCTGGAGGCGGCGCCCAGGGCAACACCCTGGAAATCGTGACCCGCATGAAACAGGAATACGGGCTCGAACCCCTGACCCATCTGACCTGTGTCGGGGCCGACGCCGACCGGATTCGGTCCTTCCTGGACAACGTGCGCGAGGGCGGGGTCTCCAACGTGTTGGCTCTGCGGGGAGACCCGCCGCGAGGGTCGTCCGCCTTCGTGCCGGACAGCGAGGTTTTTCAGCATGGGAGCGACCTGGTCGCGTTCATCCGTCGGGCTTATCCGGATTTGTGCATCGGGGTGGCCGGATATCCGGAAACGCACCCGGAAGCCCCCTCGGCCGAGGTCGATCTGGTCAATCTGAAACGCAAGGTCGACGCGGGCGCGGACTTCATCATCACCCAGCTTTTCTTTGACAACGATCTCTATTTCGATTTTGTCGCCAGGGCTCGGGACATGGGCATCACCATTCCGATCATTCCCGGTGTGCTGCCGGTGGCCAATCTGGGCGCTTTGAAACGCATGCTGTCCTTTTGCGGGGCCACGGTTCCGGAGGGATATATGCGCGACCTGGAGCATGTGCACGCGGTGTACGGGGACAGCGGGGTGCGCGGCCTGGGCCTGGGCCATGCCAAGAACCAGATCCGAAATCTGCTTGACCGGGGAGCCCCTGGCGTGCATCTGTACACTCTCAACAAAGCCGATACCTGCCTGGAAATTTGGAAGGAATTCGGAGCCCGGGTTGAGGGCGAGTAACTTTTTTGGAGGGACAATGACACAGCAACCTGTCGTGGCAGTGGTCGGCGCAACGGGCGCCGTGGGTCGGGAAATGCTTGATACCCTGGTCCGCAGAAATTTTCCTCATTCCGAAGTACGGGCCCTGGCCTCGTCCAGATCGGCCGGGAGCACGGTGGAATTTGGCGGCCGCACGCTGACCGTGCAGGAATTGACCGAGGATTCTTTTGCCGGTGTCGATCTGGCGTTGTTCTCCGCTGGCGGCTCGACCTCCGAGAAATTCGCTCCCTGCGCGGCCAAGGTCGGATGCGTGGTCGTGGACAACTCCAGCGCTTGGCGCATGGACCCGGCCGTGCCGCTGGTCGTGCCCGAGGTCAACCCCGACGATCTGGCCTGGCACAAGGGCATCATCGCCAATCCCAACTGCTCGACCATCCAGATGGTCGTGGCCCTGAAGCCGCTGCACGACGCGGCTCGGATCAAACGCATCGTGGTCTCCACCTACCAGGCCGTGTCCGGGACCGGACAGAAGGCCATCGTCGAGCTGGAGACCCAGGTCCGGCAGCTCTTCAACGGCCAGGAGGCGTCATGCAACGTGTACCCGCATCGCATCGCCTTCAACTGTCTGCCCCAGATCGATGTCTTCCTGGACAACGAATACACCAAGGAAGAAATGAAGATGGTGCATGAGACCAAGAAGATCATGGGCGACGACAGCATCCGGGTCACGGCGACCACGGTCCGCGTTCCCGTTTTCTACGGGCACAGCGAAAGCGTGAACATCGAAACGGAAAAGAAGCTGACCTCCAAGGAGGCGCGGGCCATTTTGTCCCAGGCGCCGGGCGTGCGCGTGCTCGACAACCCGAGCGAGAAAATCTACCCCATGCCCATCCTGGCCGCGGGCGAGGACGACACCTTTGTCGGTCGCATCCGCGAGGACGACACCATCGACAACGGTCTGAACATGTTCATCGTCGCCGACAACATCCGCAAGGGCGCGGCCCTCAACGCCGTCCAGATCGCCGAGGTTTTGCTGCAGCGGAATCTGTTGCGCGTGCCCTAGCATCCTTCCCGCGTTTCGCGTATCCTGCACGCCCCGGTCCGGAAACGGTCTGGGGCGTGTTTCGTCAGAGTCACATTGCATTTGTCAACGGGAGGCGGCCATGGCCGAATTGGGAACGGAACGGCAATTCGTGGAGCGCCTGCTGGGCATGCCCCGGCCGGGCGAGGAAAATATTCTGGCCTTCTACGAGCACCGTCTGGGATCCATTTTCACCAATCCCAGGTTGATGGTCATTCCCCTGGATGACCATCTGGTCCATCGCGGGGATGGAATTTTCGAGGCCCTGCGCTACGAGAACCGCGCCATCTACCAGTTGGACGAGCATCTCGGACGTCTGGAGCGGTCGGCCCAGGCCATTGGCCTGACTCCGCCCGTGGGGCGGGACGAGCTGCGCGGCCTGATTTTTGATGTGTGCCGCGCGGGCCGGGTGGACGAAGGCAACGCGCTGATTTTCTGCGGACGCGGGCCGGGCGGATTCACCCTGGATGTCCGGGAGTGTCCGGAGGCCAGCCTGTACATCGTGGCCAAGCGTTTCGTCCGCAAGCCGGAGTCCTTCTGGGCGGAGGGCGTCAGCGCCATGCGAACCGGCATTCCGGCCAAGCAGGGCTGGATGTCGCGGATCAAGAGCGTTAATTATCTGCCCAATGTGCTCATGAAAAAGGACGCCATCGAGCACGGCGCGGACTATCCCCTGTGCTTCGACGCCGATGGGTGTCTGGCCGAGGGCTCCACGGAGAACGTGGTCCTGGTCGACGCGGATGGGGTTTTTGTGGTTCCGGAATTGAAGAACGCCCTGACCGGCACGACCCTGGCGCGGGCCATGGATCTCATGCGTTCCCGCATGAATGTCGCGACCAGGCCGGTTCCGGAGGATGACCTTCAGTCCTGCCGCGAGATCATCCTGCTCGGGACGAGCATCGATGCCGTTGGCGTGGTCCGCTATAACGGTCGCGTCGTAGGCGGAGGCAGGCCGGGCCCCGTGGCCGGGTTGCTGCGGGAAATGCTGGTGGCCGACCGCGCGGCGCGGGCCACCGGATTTTGAGTGGACATCGGCATTGCCGCCATGCCGTGGAGATAAAGCGAGATGCAGCCATGAGTCAGATTTTGAACGAAAAAAGCACGGAAATTTTGAATTTCATTAATCAAAGTATTGTCGTCATAGCAAATTACAAGATTTTGTATTTCAATGATTGTTTTGCGCAGATGGCCGGAAATTGCGGCCGTAGTCTGCATGGCGTGCACTTTTTTGAATTTGTCATGGAGAATTATCGGAACAAGGTTTGTCATTATCTGTCGTCAATAAAAGACAGTGTTTCGTATTGTGTGAATAATACTGTCGAGTTTCGGTTCGTGAATTGCGATGACAGAGAATATGTGCTTGAGTTGAGCGGTAAGAAAATTAAATATGGGGATGATAGCGCGATTCTCTGTTCCTTGAATGACATCACGGAGAAGATGAAGAAGACGCGGGAATTGCGCCGTGTGATGGATTCCATTCCAGAGGTGATCATAGCCTTTGATCGCAACCATCAGAAGATAGTGTCCGCGAACAGCGCGACGGAAGGAATATACGGGATTCCCGCCGAACAGTTCGAGAAGAATATTTTTCATCCCATAGATCTCGTCGTGAATGAAGATCTGGAAATGGTGAAGAATTTTTATTACAGCTTGATCGACACCGAATACGAGAAGATCGAATATCGGATCGTGACCACGACCGGAGAGACGAAGTGGGTGCGGGACGAGGGCGAGGTCATCTACAAGGAACATGGCCATGGCCAGATCCAGCAGGTCTACCACTTCATCAAGGATGTCACGGAACGCAAGCAGGATGTCGAAAAGCTGCGGATCAGCGAGCGAAAATACAGACGGATTTTCGAACATTCCACGGATCCGATCTTTGTCGCCACGGCCGACGGCAGATTCGTGGACATCAACGCCGCCGCCCTCAGGCTGTTCGGATTTGTCGACAAGGCCGACGCCCTTTCCAAGAACGCCTCGGACTCGTTTTTTGATCCCCGGGAGCGGGATGCGATGATCGAGAAAATCTGGGCCGACGGAAGCATCACCGATTATCCGGTCAGGATCAGGACATTCTCGGGAGAGGCGATTGAGGTCATGGTCACGGCGGGATGCAAGAAGAACACGCGCACCGGGCGATTCGAGACCTATCAGGCCATCATCCACGACACCCGGCACATTATCGAACGAACGGAACTGGAAACATACCGTCGAACCTTGGGTGGAATTTCCGACCGCCTCAATAATTTGATCCAGGTCCAGATCATGCATTATGGGTTGATCCATGATTACATGACCAGCATCGAGGCCGCCCAGGACGAGTCCCAGAAACTCAAATATCTGCCGCGGATCATCGAGGCCATCGCGGATTCGGAAAATATCGTGACGGAATTGAAGCAATTGGGGGCCGCAGTGCGCAAAATTTACCACAAACCCGAGCCCCCCCGGCCCGTTTCGGATGGAACTGGCGGAATCCTGTTCGATTTGAAGCTCAAGTAGGCGGTTTGTTTTTTGGATCATCCTGCTTGGCGCGCATTGTTTTTTTTTGCATAAGGCTGTAATGTCAAGACAATGGACTTGTCGCGGTGGAGCGGAGCGCTTGCGCCGGCGCGGTCCGATGGCGGAGTGGGGAGTCGAGGTCTTGGGTCAACAGAAAGGGTGGTGTCTGCGCCCTTGGGAGAAATTATGAACAAAAGTGAACTTATTCAGTCTCTTGCTGACAAAATTAAAATTTCCAACGACGAAGCGGCCGGCATTGTCGACAGCTTTTTCGATTCGATGCGCGACGCCCTGTTGCGGGGCGATCGGGTCGAGATCAGGGGCTTTGGAAGTTTCAAGATCAAGCAGTACGAGGGCTATGTGGGCCGGAACCCCAAAACCGGCGAATCTGTGCAGGTTAAGCCCAAGAAAATGCCGTTCTTCAAGGCGGGCAAGGGGCTTCTCGATTATCTGAACGGGTGATGTTCGGCTTGACAGCGCCGGAATTCCCCGTGATTGCTCGCGGCGTGTCTTGAGTTTGGAACGATAATCCACGGCTCGTTCGCCGTCGCGCGGGGTTTTTTTTGAGAGTGCAATCCGTGATTCAGCGCGTCGCCGCCGTGCATGATCTGTCCGGGTTCGGCGGCGGATCGCTGGCGGCGGTCATTCCGATCCTGTCGGCCATGGGTATTCAGGTGTGCAGTCTGCCGACCGCCATTTTGTCGACCCACACCGGCGGCTTCACCGATTTTCATTTTCGCGACCTGACTGCGGACATGCCGCTCATTGTCGAGCATTGGCGTCGGCTGGGCTTGTCTTTCGCCGGGATTTATTCCGGCTTTCTGGCCTCCCCGGCCCAGATTGGCATCGTGGGCGAGATGATCGGGTATTTTTCCCAAGGCAAGCCGCTGGTTGTCGTGGATCCTGTCCTGGGCGACGATGGCGTGCTCTATGAGACCATGACCCCGGCCATGGTCGCGGAGATGCGCCATCTCGTTTCCCTGGCCGACGTGATCACGCCCAACATCACCGAGGCCGCTTTTCTGCTTGGCGCTCCGCCCGTGCCGTGCATTTCCAAGGCGGAACTCAAGCAGTGGGTGCATGGTTTGGCGGATTTGGGGCCGCGTTGCGTCATCATCACCAGCGTCCCCGAGGACGAGGGCCGGGGCACGTCGGTCATCGCCCTGGACCGCCAGACCGAACGCTTCTGGAAGGTGGCCTGCCCGTATATTCCGGCCCACTATCCGGGAACCGGCGATATTTTCGCCAGCGTCATCACGGGCTCGCTTTTGCAGGGAGATTCCCTGCCTTTGTCCCTGGACCGGGCCGTGCAGTTTGTGTCCTTGGCGATCCGGGCCACCTTTGGCCATGATTTTCCCGAGCGGGACGGGGTTTTTCTGGAACGCGTGCTGCCCAGCCTGAACGCTCCGGTTTCCCTGAGCAGCTACGAACTCATATGAGACACGGAATTCAGCCGCGCTTGGCCATCACGCGGGGAGCGCCATCGTGAGCAAGATTCTTTTCCTGCCCGCCCGGATCGGGGAATCCTTTCTGCGCTTGCTCGGAAGCCTGGGCTTGTGGGCCGTTTTTTCGTGCGCGAGCTTGGCCCACGTCTTTTCCTTCCGCAACCTGCTGCCCAAGGTTCTGTACAATATCTATTTCATCGGCTTCAAATCGTTGAACATCATCGTGCTGGTCGCTTTTTTCACCGGCATGGTCCTGGGGCTGCAAGGGTACTACACCCTGATTAAGTTCAGCGCCGAGGGAATGCTCGGCGTGGCCGTCGCCCTGTCCCTGGTGCGCGAACTCGGACCCGTCCTGACGGCCATCATGCTCATTGGTCGGGCCGGGTCGAGCATCAGCGCCGAACTCGGCATCATGCGCATTTCCGAGCAGATCGACGCCTTGTCCACGATGAATATCGACCCGATCCGGTATCTGGTCACGCCCAAGATGGTCGCCGCGTTCATCTGTTTTCCTCTGTTGACGGCGGTTTTTGATTGCGTCGGGATCATTGGCGGGTATTTTGCGTCCCTCATGCTCAGTTCGCGTTCCGGGATATTTTTCAGCAAGATTCAGTCGAGCCTGCTTTTGTCGGACATAACCGGAGGCTTCATCAAATCTTTCGTCTTTTCCTTTATCGTGATCAGCATCACCTGTTTTTGCGGATATCACACCCATCTGAGCCAGGGCAGCGCCGGGGCCCAGGGGGTCAGCAACTCGACAACCTCGGCGGTCGTGCAGTCGTGCGTCTATGTCTTGATCGCCGACTATGTCCTGACCTCATTTTTGATGTGACCCATGTCAAGCCCATTGATCCAGCTCAAGAACATTTTCAAGGCCTTCGGCTCGCGCGTCGTGCTGGATGGCGTGTCCCTCGACATCGAGCGGAACGCGGTCACGGCCGTCATCGGCAAGAGCGGGGTGGGCAAGAGCGTCCTGATTAAGCACATCATCGGCCTGATCGAACCCGACGCGGGCGAGATCATCTTCGACGGCATGTCCTATGCGAGCATGACGCGGAAGGATTTCTCGCGGATCAAGGACAGGTGCAGCTACATGTTCCAGAATAACGCCCTGTTCGATTCCTTGAGTATTTTCGAGAACATCGCCTTGCCCCTGCGCGAGAAATCCGCTCTCAAGGAGCGAGAAATCCGGGACAAGGTCGCGTTCCGCATCGAGCAACTCGACCTGGGCGAGGTCGCCGGCATGTACCCCAAGCAGATCTCCGGCGGCATGCAGAAGCGGGTCGCCTTGGCCCGGGCCCTGATCACCGAGCCGGAGATCATTTTTTTCGACGAGCCGACCACCGGCCTGGACCCGATCAGGAAAAATTCCGTTTTTTCCATGATCCATCACTATCACGAGCAGTTGAACTTCACCGCCGTGATCATCACCCATGATGTGCCGGATATCTTCTATATCGCCCAGCGGGTGCACATCCTCGACGAGGGGAAGATCGTCTTTTCCGGCACTCCGATCGAACTGGAGCAGTCGAAACGCCAGGATTTGTACCTGTACACGCACGGCCACGACATGCTGATCGATGACATCACCGGGCTGCGCGGGCGCATGGCGATCCTCCGGAAATTCGGCGAAATCCAGACCTTGGTTTCCGGAGAGCCGTGGTTCCTGCTGGTCCTGCGGCTGGCCGGCGTGCACGAGGTGGTCGATTTCAAGGGGCGCATCTTCGTTCATTCCCTGATTCGCGAGCTTGCAAAATTCCTGCGCGTGCCCGATGACGGGGACGTGTTCACGGGATCCTTCGCCACGGGGATGTTTCTTGTCCTGGCCCGCGTGGCGGACAAGGCCGCTGTCCTCGACATGATGAAAAACGTGAAAACCCATTTTGACCACGGCGTCGCCCAGGCATCGCTGCGCGGGAACGGTCTCGGCCTGGAAGCGGGCTGGGTCGTGGTCAACTCCGACGACGACGCGCACACCGCCGTCAGAAACGCCGTGAACGCCGCGCAACATATCGCATGACCATGAAAAATATATCACTCCACGCAACGGTTGGCTTTTTCGTGATGATCGGCCTGGGCTGCATCGCGTATCTGACCCTGAATCTGGCCAACTCCACGCTTTTTTCCCGGGATAGGTACGCGCTCACGGCTAGGTTCTCGGCCGTGAACGGCTTGCGCGAAGGGAGCAATGTCGAAATTTCGGGTGTGAATGTGGGCACGGTGGCTCGTATCGATCTGGATCAAAATCTCTACCAAGCCGTGGTGACCATGCGCATTCAGAACAAGGTCGGGATTCCGACCGATTCCGTCGCCGCGATCAAGACCAGCGGCTTGATCGGGGACAAGTACATCAGCATCACCCCTGGCGGGGACGACGCGGTCCTGCCCGACAACGGAGTCATCCTGGACACCCAGGCCGCGATCGACATTGAAGAACTCATCTCGAAATACGTATTTGGAAGTGTCGCGAAATGAAATGGATAGCCCTACTTCTCCTTGTCCCGACCCTGGCCCTGGCCGCCGTGTCCTCGCCGACGGACTATATCCGGGCGACCGTTGATTCCGTCATCGTCATCCTCCAGGAAACGCGGGGGGACGCCCCGGAGACGAAAAAAGCGCAGGCGGACCGCCTGTCCGCCCTCGTCGATGATTTCTTCGACCCCGAGGAACTGTCCCGACGGTCCCTGGGTCAATACTGGCGTCTCTTTTCCCCGGCCGAGCAGGCGGAATTCCAGGCCTTGTTTCTGACCCTGATCAAGCAGGTCTATTTGCGCAAATCGATCGCCTACAACAACGAGCAGGTGACCTTCGACAAGGAAATCATGAAGTCCGATTCCCAGGCCGAGGTCTTCACGACCATCGTTGCGCCCAGCGCGCGGACCAGCGTCATCTATTCCCTCAAGAAGATCGGGACGTCCTGGAAAGTCTATGACGTCGTCGTGGAGAATGTCAGTTTCGTCAAAAATTACCGTTCGCAGTTCCAAGGCATTCTGCAGAATAATCCGCCCGCCCACCTCATTTCCATCCTGAGGGAGAAAACCAATGAGTAGTCGCCGCGCCTCCATCATGTTGCTCGTCATGTGCCTGGCTTTCGCCCTGGCTGGTTGCGGAGCCAAGAAAGTCGCCCCGTCCGAACCTCGGGAGACGCACAACATCGGCGGCGTGGACGGAGGCGCGGAAGAGACGGGCGCCGCGGATGAGGTCCCTCCGGACGCGGACGGGCAGCCCGACGCCCTGGAGGGCGTCAACCGGAAGGTCTTCTCCTTCAACGACATGCTCATCACCCATGTCTTCACGCCCGTGCACACGGTCTACGCCGGGTTCTTTCCCCAGGACGTGCGCAATGGGTTTTCGAATTTCTACACGAACCTCGCCTTTCCCATCCGCTTCGTGAACGCCCTGTTGCAGTTCAAGTTCGACAAGATGGCCAAGGAAACGGCGTCTTTTGTCCTGAACACGACCTTCGGCTGGGCCGGACTTTTCGACGTGACCAAGAATCTGGCCTGCCTGCGTTCCTCGCCCGAGGATTTTGGTCAGACCTTGGCCTTCTACGGCCTGGGTTCGGGCGCCTATGTCGTGTTGCCCGTGCTTGGGCCGTCGTCGCTGCGCGACACCGTCGGTTTGGTCGCTGATTCCTTTCTCTATCCTCTGGCCTGGGTCCAGCCGGACGCGACCAAATACGCCTTCGTGGCCCACGACAAGACGAACACGATTTCGGCGAACCTGAAGACCTACCAGGACATCAAGGCGGAAGCCTTCGATCATTACACCAGCATGAAGGATGTCTATTTTCAGTATCGCCAGGGTCTGGAGGCGGAATAACCGCGTCTGGCCGTTCGGCGCGTTTCGGTGTCGGATTCTGCCCCCGCTTGACCGGGCGGGGCGGATGCACTACACCGAGACCCGTCACTTCGAGGATGTAGTCAGAGCTTTGCTTGTCTTGGCCAGGATAAGCAAAGCCTCTTTTTTTATTGGCCAACCCGTTTCCATGGACAGAAAGGATAGCGATGAGCAGCAGGATTCCCATTTCAATTGATGGCTTCAAGCGTTTGGAAAAGGAACTGGAGGAACTCAAGAAGGAGCGGCCGGCCATTATCCAGGCCATCAAGGAGGCTCGGGAGGAAGGCGACCTGCGCGAGAACGCCGGGTACGACGCGGCCCGGGAGCGCCAGGGCCTTCTGGAGGCCCGGATCAGCCATATCGAGTCCCGGATGATCCGTTTCGATGTCATCGATATCGACGCCCTGCAGAGTGATAAGGTCGTCTTCGGGGCCACGGTCACGGTCGAGGATTTGGAAACCGGCGACTCCAAGACCTACACCTTGCTGGGCCCGGACGAGGCCGATCACACCAAGGGCACCATTTCCATCGAATCCCCGGTGGGCCGGGCCTTGCTCGGCAAGTACGAAGGGGACGAGATCTCGGTGCAGGTCCCGCGCGGCCGGGTGGATTATGAAATTCTGTCCGTGAACTTTCATGGCACGGCCGGCTTGAAATAGGCGCGGATACAGTTACCGATCATGGCCTCCGGCGGACCCGTCCCCCGGAGGCTTTTTTGTTGCGTCGAGCATGGCGGGTTATGGGGGGATGCGTGTTTTCGCCAGCGCGCACGGAGATGTGAATGGCCGAGATGGCTCCAAAAATTTGATGGATGGTCCGGAAGCCCCCCCGGCTATTCCCCTCGACGAGGATCGGGGCCGCGTGCTAGGCTGATTTACACTGAACAAGCCGTGTCCGACATTTTTGCCCCTGGATGTTCGATGGACGAGACCAGCCGCGTCGATGGCGATCTGCATTTTTTCGATCTGTTCGCCCTGGACGAGATCCAGCGCCTTCAGGACTCCTTCGCCCTGGCCACTGGCGTCGCGTCCCTCATCACCGCCCCGGACGGCGCGCCCCTGACCCAGCCCAGTAATTTCCGTCCACTGTGTCGCGACATCATCCGCGCCACCGAGGTCGGCTGCCGCGACTGCAAGCAATCCGACGCCACCCTGGGGGCATACCATCCGGACGGCCCGACCGTCCGGCGTTGCCTGAGCGCGGGATTGTGGGACGCGGGCGTGAGCATCGCCGTCGGCGGGCGGCATGTGGCCAACTGGCTCATCGGGCAGGTCCGCAATGAAGAAACGGACATGGACGCAGTGCTGGCTTACGCGGACCGCATCGGCGCGGACCGCGCGGCCTTCGCCCTCGCCCTGGCCCAGATTCCGTACATGCGTCTGGAGCAGTTTACGCAGGCGGCCAACACCCTCTTTCTGCTCGCCAACCAGGTGGCCGAGCAGGCCTTTCGGAAATTGAGCCAAACGCGGGTGGCCGAGGAACTGCGGCTGACTTCCCAGCGTCTGCATGCCAGCGAGGAGCGCTTCGCCGCGATTTTCCAATCCCTCAACGAGAGCATTTTCCTCCACGAATGGCCGAGCGGCCGCATCATCGACGCGAACCACGGCGCTTGCGCGGCGTTCGGGTATGAACGCGAGGAATTGTTGCGCCTTTCGGCGTCGGATTTGAGCGCCGGGGACGCCCCATACGATCTGGAGCACGCCCAGGGCTTCCTGCGCAAGGCTCACGGCGGCGAGCCTCAAACCTTCGAGTGGAAGTGCAGGGCCAAGGACGGCCGTTTGTTTTGGATGGAAATTTGCATACGGGGCGTGCGTCTGGAGAATGACGATCTGTTGGTCGTTTCCGGGCGGAACATCGAGGAGCGCAAACAGGCCGAGGAAACCATCCGGCGGGAGCGGCGCTTCACCGACGCCGTGCTCGATAGCGTGCCGGGCCTCCTCTATCTGTACGACGCCGAGGGCCGATTGG
>CAYLNA010000033.1:0-6669 GCA_964384665.1 uncultured Desulfovibrionaceae bacterium
ATCTCCAGGGCGGATATCCCCGCGCGACACGGGCCGTCCCACCCGGCTCTGCTCGGCCGAGGTGCGCGGCAACTCGACCCGGAAAGCATCGTGGAACACGGACCGCACCAGCCCGGAACAGTCCACCCCGCGTTTGTCCATGCCTCCGAGACGATGCGGAACCCCTTTCCATGTCTCGTACTGCATGCGCAGCATCGCGCTGACCGGCGGAGCCGGATTGACCGCGACAGGCGGCGAGACGATCACCTGTTTGGGCGCGCAGCCGCCAAGCCACACCAGACACGGCAGGACGCACAACGCAAGCAGCCTGAAAACACTCCAGCCAGATCTCGACATTTTGTGGGGGACAGTCGCCATGCATTCTCCACGGGCAGGGTTGGAAGATTTCAGGTTCTCTGACAAATTTTTCCCCGAAAATCCATCCTGGAAAACGCCGCGAATTCCAGAATCACGATTTGAACACACAGGAGTCCCAATGCACCCAGCAACCATGGCCATGCACCCCAAATCGGCAACCCTCCCCCGCGCCAGGACCGTCAACCCCGAACAGTACCGGGGCTCCACCGTGCTCTTCGAGTCCCACGCCGACCTGCTGCAAGCCGGACGCGGGGAATACCCTGGCGTGACCTATGGCACGGATCGCCTGCCCCAGCAGCGAATCCTGGAAGAAGCCTTGCGGGAACTGGAAGGCGCGGCCCTGACCCGCGTCTTCCCATCCGGCATCAGCGCCATCAGCGAAACCATGATGGCCTTTGTCCGCGCCGGCGACCATGTCCTGATCTGCGACAACGTTTACGGCCCGACAGCCCGCTTCTGCACGGAGGTACTGGCGAAATTCGGCGTCACGAGCGATGTCCTGCCGCCGGATGTCGGCGCGAACATCACCGAATATCTCCGACCCGCGACGCGACTTGTCTTCCTCGAATCTCCCGGCTCCAACACCTTCGAAATCCAGGATATCCCCGCCGTCACCGCCGTGACGAGACCGCGCGGCATTGTCAGCGTGCTCGACAACACCTGGGCCACCCCGCTCTTCCTCGACCCCTTCGCCCTGGGCGTGGATGTTTGCGTTCATTCGGCGACCAAATATCTGTCCGGCCACTCCGACGTGCTCATGGGCTCGGCCTCGACCACCGCCGCCCACGCCGCGACCATGGCCGCATATTACGCCTGCCGCGAAATTTACGCCGCGCCGGAGGATTGCCTGCTCACCCTGCGCGGGCTCAAGACCCTGCACCTGCGCATGCGAGCCCACCAGAAATCGGCCCTGGCCGTGGCGACATGGTTGCAGGCCCACCCCCTGGTGGACGCGGTGCTCCATCCCGCCCTGGCCTCGCACCCCCAGCATCACCTCTGGAAACGCGATTTCAAGGGCTCGTCCGGCCTCTTCGGCCTGACCCTCAAGCATGAATATCCACCCGAAGTTCTGGGGCGCTTCGTCGACAGCTTGCGGCTGTTCGGGATCGGCTTCAGCTGGGGCGGTTACATCAGCCTGATCACGACCGGATACCCCGCGCGGCGCCTCGGCGGGCCGCTGCACGGCAAAACCATCATTCGCCTGCACATTGGCCTAGAGGATCCGACCGACCTCATCCACGACCTGGAGCAGGGATTGCGGAGGCTGGAGCCGTGACGGCCGCCCTTGGCGTGATCGTCGCCAGTTGGGTGGTCTTGGCTGGCCTGGGCGTCGCCAACGGCGTTCTGCGCGAACTCGTCCTGACCCCGCGCCTGGGCGACAAGGCCTTGCCGCTGAGCGGCGTCATCCTGGCCGTGCTCATCCTCATGGCGACAGCGGTCATGCAGCCATGGTGGGCCGACCGGGCGTCAGCCGGCATGGTCGGCGGACTGTGGCTGGCCATGACCGTGACCTTCGAATGCGCCTTCGGCCGGATGCGGGGCGCGAGCTGGAAGAAACTGCTCCACGCATACGCCTTTGCTGGCGGCGACTTGTGGAGCGTGGACCTGCTGGTCATCGCTCTCGCTCCCTGGCTGGCGAACGCTGTCCGTGGAACATGATGCACGCGAAACGCCGAATGTCTCCGCCAGCAGCGGCGACATCCGGCGTCACGCATTCCATGACGGCCCCCCAACGGGCCTGATTCGGGTCTAGGCGGAATAGGTCCGGGGATTTTGTCCCAACAGGCAAAAGACCTCGTAGGTGATGGTTCCCCACCAGGCGGCCAGTTCGTCGGCGGAAATCCGGTCCGACCCCTGTCCGCCCAGTAGATAGACCTCGTCCCCGGCCACGGCCTCGGGCGCGGCGCTCAAGTCCACGGCGGTGAGCTGCATGCAGACCCGCCCCAAAATCGGCGCGCGGCGGCCACGAACCAACATGCTACCCGTGTTGCTCAAGCCCCGCGAATAGTTGTCCGCATAGCCCACGGCCACGATGCCGATGCGCATGTCGCGCTCCGCTCGAAAGGTGCGGCCGTAGCTGATGGTCTGGCCGGCGTGAATGGAGCGGACCTGCACCAGCCGGGTCGTCGCGTCCATGCACGGCGCAAGACCCGCTCCCTTCTCGGCCCAGGCCGTGCCAAAAAACGGATTGCCGCCATACAGCGCGATGCCCGGACGTTGCACATCATGATGCAACGCCGGATGGCCGAAGATGGCCCCGGAATTGGCCAGACTCCCCCGCACGTCCAGACCGCGCCCGTGCAGGGTCCGCAGGACTTGGGCAAAACGCGCCCCCTGCTCCAGCGCGTAGTCCGCCTGGTCCGGATCGTCGCCCGTGGCCAAGTGCGAGCAGGCCAGCGTGGCCCGCACGAATTCCAAGCCATCGAGGGTGTTGGCCACCCCTGCGGCCTCTTCCACGGAAAAACCGAGCCGGGCCATGCCCGTGTCGAACTTGAGGGCCACGCGCAGGGGATTCCCGCTCTTTCGACCTTCCTCCTCCAGCCGCATCAGCTGCTCCGTGCTGCCGACAAAGGGGATGATCTCCCCCTCGGCCACGGCGCGATAGTCCGCGTCGTCCATGGGCCCCAAAAGCGAAATGACGTCCGCTCCGGGCGCGCATTCCTTGAGCACGATCGCCTCGCCCACGGTTCCGGCGGCCATGGTCCGCGCCCCGGCCGCGAACAGGACCATCGCCGCCTCGCGAAGACCGTGCCCATAGGCGTCGGATTTGATCACCGGCGCGGGATTGCTGGCGTGGGCGCGGATTCGTTCATAATTGGCCGCCAATGCGTCCAGGTCGACCCTGACCCGCACGTGATTATACCAGATACTCATGTCATGCTCCTAAAAAAATGTTGTCCGCCAATGGCCTACCCAACGCGCAGGCGCACATAATACCCGCGCCCATCCCGACCCACCAAAAGAAGCACGGTGTTGGCCATGCGGTACTCCTTGAAGACGCGGGCGAAATCGTCCACGGACGCCAAGGCGTCGCCCGCGACCTTGAACAGGACATCTCCCCGCCGCAACCCCAAATCCTGGGCCGGACTCCCCGGACGAACCTCGGCGATGACCAAGCCCTGGCCGCGCGCGGCCCGCACGGTCAATCCCCAGCGCTGGACGGCCATGCGCAGGGCGGCCTCGTCCGTGAACGGAGCCAGCGCGACCCGCACCGTCCGTTGCCCGCCAGCGCCCACGAGATCGAGCCGCACGTCCTGCCCGATGGTGAAATTGCGCAGAATACGCAAATAATGGTCACGGTCATCGACCGCGACCCCATTCACGGCCCAGACCACGTCGCCGGTGACAATGCCCGCCTCGCGCGCGGCGTTTTCATGCACCTGCGTCACCAGCATGCCCCGCGCCTCGCTCAAGCCGAGGTAGCGCGCGATGCGTTGGTCCACGTCCTGCCCTTCCAGGCCCAGCCAAGCGGCCTGGACCCGGCCATGACTGACCAGTTCGTCGACCACTCGCTTGGCCTTGTTGATGGGAATGGCGAAGCCGATGCCTTCGGCCTCGGCATAAATGGCCGTGTTGATGCCGACCAGCTCCCCGGCCAGATTCATGAGAGGGCCGCCGCTGTTGCCAGGATTGATGGCCGCGTCGGTCTGGATGAAATCCGTGAACGTGCCATGCTTGGTCTCGATGGTCCGATCCAGAGCCGAGACCACGCCCGTGGTCACGGTGTTGCCGAATCCGTAGGGATTGCCAATGGCGATGACGGTTTCGCCAATCATGATGTCCGAGGAATCTCCCACGCGGGCCTGGGGCAAGGAGGACGCATCCTTGAGATGGAGGACCGCCACGTCGAAATCCGGGTCCGATCCGACCAGCTCGCCATCGAACTGCCGGCCATCCATGAGCCGCACCCGAATGGTCGACGCCCCTTCGATGACGTGCGCGTTGGTCAGGACCAAGCCCTTGGCTCCGTCGATGATCACGCCCGAGCCCAGGCTCTTTTGCTCGAAACGCCGGGTAAACTCCTGCGAACCGAAGAAATGCCGGAACAGGTCGTCCTGCCCGAGCATGGATCCAAAGGGATTGACATCCTGCTCGACGATGCGGGCGGTGTGGATGTTCACCACGGCCGGCGTCACGGCCTGCACCGTGCGGACCACGGGAGTGACCCGCGCGCCACGGTCGGCGGCCCAAGAAAAATGGGCGCCGAGAAGCGCCCACATCATCGCGATCAGCAAACCTGCATATCGCATTTTTTCACCTCGCACACTCATCATGGACTCGCGCGGCAAAGCCCGCGTGTCATTCGGTCACACGGATGGACAGGCGCCGCGTGGCCGGTTCGGGCGCGCGCTTCGACACGACCACGAGCAAAAGCCCAGCCTTCATGCTAGCCCGAATATCCCGCCCTTCCACGTCCATCGGAAAGGTAAAGCGCCGGGCAAAGCAGCCATGGGAACGCTCCATGACCTGAAAAACGACATCACCCGCGTCCCGCGACTGCTTGCGCTCACCAAAGACCACCACCTCGTTGCCCTGCGCCTCCAGGGAAACATCCTCCCGCTCCAAACCCGGCAGTTCGATCAGGATCTGAAATTCATTCTCGGATTCGAGCACGTCGGCCACGGGGCGGAACTGGGCCACCCGCTTCGAGGCCGGAGCGAACGGCGAGGGACAAGAGAAATCCTCCACCAGCCGCTTCATGTCTTCCTTCATGCACTCCAGTTCCATCCACGGATCCCACGGAAAAAGCTTCGCCATACATCACCATTGCCATGCCTCAGAATACACAAGTCCACGCCGCCATGGATCGGGCGCGCCGCCACCGCGCCTTCAATAAAAAATGAATCCGAGCAGGGCAAGAAGTCCGAGGGCGGCCACGACATAAACCCACGTCCACGATCGCTCCTGTCCGACGAACATGGCCCCTCCGACCTGATCGGACCGCACGCGGGGATCCCGGCCCTCGGCCCTGGATCGGCGCTCATGCGCCTCGGCCTCGTCCAACTGCTGCTGCCCCTTGTTCAGACGGCGCACCTCTTCCATGGCCAGAGCGTACACCACGCCGCACTGCGGACATTCAAAGGGAGAGGCATAGCCATTGTCCTTCGCCTGGCGCTCATAGCCGCACTTGGGACACTTATCCAGCCGCAGCTTCAGGTTGACCGGGATTTCGACCGCGATGTCGGCATCGACAGGACTTTTTTTTCCATTCTCGGGCATGATGCTTCGCGCGGCTTAATCGGCGACCGTCGCCTTCTGCAGTTGATGGATATCGATATCGCCCTTGAAGATTTTGTGGATGCCGTCCTGATGCAGAGTCCGCATGCCCTGACTCATGGCCAAGCGCCCGATCTCCTCGGCGGGCTGACGCCGGACAATGGCCCTCCGCACCTCCGGCGTGGCCACCAGCAGTTCGTGAATGCCGGTTCGTCCCTTGTACCCGCTCTGTCCGCATCTGGCGCAGCCCTTGGCGCGGTACAAGCGGGCCGAAGCCCGCTCCACACCCAATTCGGGAAATAGTTCCGCCCCGTATTGGTCGACCAGATACGCCCACTCCTCGTCGGTCGGAACATAGCTCTCGCGACACTGCGGACACAGGGTCTTGACCAGCCGCTGGGCCAAGACGCCTTGCAGGGCCTCGGAAAAATTGATCGCCTCGATCCCCATTTCAAGCAGGCGGGTCACGGTCTCCGGCGCGGAATTGGTGTGCAGGGTGGAAAAAACCAGGTGTCCGGTCAAGGACGCTTCGACGCCGATCTGGGCGGTCTGCGCGTCACGCATCTCGCCGACCAGGATGACATCCGGGTCCGCGCGCAGAAAAGCCCGCATGATCCGGGGAAAATCCAGTCCTATGGTGGATTCGACCTGCACCTGCTGCAGACCGGGTTGCGTGATTTCCACGGGATCCTCCACGGTCCAGATTTTTTTGTCCGGCGTGTTGATCCTGGCCAGAATCGAATGCAGGGTCGTGGTCTTGCCCGACCCGGTCGGGCCCACGACCAAAAAGATGCCGTGGGGCTTGCGCATGAGCCGGTCGATCTGCTCCTTATTGCGCTCGCTCAGATTCAATTTGTCAAAGGGAATGGCTTTCCCCGAGCTGAGCAGACGCAACACCGCGCTCTCGCCGTGCACGGTGGGTAGGGTGGCCACGCGCAGTTCCAGCTCCCGCCCCTTGAACCGGACGCGGGCCTTGCCGTCCTGGGGCAGGCGTTTCTCGGAAATATTCAGATTCGACATGATCTTGATGCGGGACACGACCGGCTTGATGATGCTCTCGGGTACGGACAGGACCCGCTCGCAGGCGCCGTCGAC
>CAYLNA010000033.1:6769-15148 GCA_964384665.1 uncultured Desulfovibrionaceae bacterium
TCGACTTCCTCGTCTTCCAGGAAAGCGGAACGACGGGTTTGCGGTGTCGCGCCGCCCGCCTGGGCCGACTTGGGCAAAAGGCTCGCATCGCCAAGAAAAGCCCGAATTTCCTCGAACAGGCCAACCCGGAACTCATAGGCCGTGGCGTTCAGAACCCGCCGAATTTCGTCGATCTTGTCCGTGTCATGGGGGTCGGTGACCACGACCACGGCCGCGTCCTCGGAGGCCTGGAGGGGAAGCCACGCATTCTTGAGCAGATACTGTCGGTTGATTCCCTTCAGGGCCTGCTCCGAAATCGGATTGCCCTGAAAACGCACGAAAGGCGTTTGGTAATACAATTCCAAGGACTGCCCGATGTCATCGGGGTCAAGTTCGTATTCCGAGCGCAGAATCCGGGAGAGGGGCAAACCGCGCTTGACAGCCCGCGCCTCGGCCTCGGTCAGTTGCTCCCGCGTCAAGAGGCCGCGAAACAGCAAATTTTCGTATGGCCCCTTGGGCAGGTTGCTCTCGGCATGGAGCTTCTGCCCCATGAAATTGACGATCAGACGGCAAAAGGCTTCGTCCTCGCGGCTGAAGCCTCCATCTTTCTTGTTCAGAATTTGCAAAACACCCAGAAGCGAGCTTTCGTGCTGGATGGGCATGGAAATGAGGTTGCGCGCCGTAAAGCCAATGGCCTCGTCATACTGCGAATCATAGGTCAAATCCGGGTGGACCTGCGTCATCGCGTCGCCGTGCAGCGCATTGAGCAGGAGCGGCGTGCGGGACAGAGCCGAATATCCGGCCACGCTCGCCGTGGAAAAAGGAAGGCGTATCTCGCGCGGCTTGCCCCCCGTGGGCAACACGGCAAAAAGCTCCGATTTCTTGGGATCGCGCTTGTAAAGGCGAAATTCCTCCGCGTTGAACAACACCTCCAATTCCGCGCGCGATGCGGACCAAGCAGCCTCAAAAGTCTTAGCCTGCTGAAAAATATGATTAATCTCGATCAGTTTTATCTTAGCCATCACAATCCGCCACGAAGCGTCACTCGATCAAAAAAAAAACGGGATCAGCTCTCGCGATCCCGCGCCAAGCCACCATCACTCCAAATAGGGAGAGGAAATTTCTCCCCTGTCCTGCTGGGACTTGGCGAGCAGTTTCATGATGGCCTCGTCCCGCTGCTGTTTGAAGATATAGCGTTCGGAATGACAGCGGATGCGCGCCACCAGCTCGGTCTTGTCGGGAAGCTTGATCATGTAATCGTTGGCGCCCAAGGCAATGGCCTTTTTCTTCAACTCCGGCTCCTCGCGCGCGGACAGAACGATCAAGGGCACGTCCCGAAAGTCCTCGCTGCTCTTGAAAAACTTAACCATGGTCAGTCCGTTCACCCCAGGCATGACTAGGTCGAGCATGATGACCGTGGGCTGGGCGCTGAAGGCTTTTTCCAGCGCCTTGTCGGGCTCCTTGCAGTAATGGAAGGTGATGTCGTGTTCGGTGGCCAATTTGATGCGCATGGCCTCGCCGATCAAGAACTCATCGTCAATGAGCAACACGGAAATCGGAATGCTCCTGACGTATTTGTCCACAACAGATTCCACATCTTGAATGTACATATCAACCTTCCCGTTGAACAATCTGGACTCTTTCAAGATACGATGTCATTTCGTCAAGCAAAGCCCTGATTTCTCCGTCATCTTTTTGCATGGCCGCTGTCTCTATCCGCAAGCCGACATGCCCGAGGTAATCGAAGCCATAGGTGCTTCCAAGCCCCTTTTGACTATGTCCATGCCGACAGATGGTATCGTAATCCTTGGAGGCAAGAGCGCTCTGCATCTCGTCCACGTTATTTTTCATGGTATCCATGAACAATGGCACCAATTCATACAATTCCGCGTCGACCTCCACGGTCAGATCCACGCTCGGCTCCTCGGCCGAAGCGACCGGAGCGGATCCCGCCGTGGGCTCCTCGATGGACTGCTCGATCAGCTCCGACTTGGCCTCGTAGATGATGTCCACCCGTTCCAGATAGGTTTCAAGCGCCCCCAGAAGTTTTTCGAGCTGCATCTCGTCGCGACTTTCGGCCGCTCGCTGAATCCGCAATCCGACGGTGCTGATGAAGTCAAAGCCATAGGTGCTGCCGAACCCCTTGTGGCTGTGTCCAAAACGGCGGACCGTGGTAAAGTCTTTCTGCTCCAGCGCCTTTTTCATCAGCTCCAAATCCTTCTGCATGGCGTCCATGAGGAAGGGGATCAGTTCGGACATTTCCTGGGAAACATGCACCGTGTAGCGGCGTGCGCCGGCGTCCTCCAAGTCCTCGATCGATCGCGCGCCCGCGCCATCGCCGGAGTGGATCTTCGGCGACTCGCCCGTGTTCATGAACACTGCGAGATGATTAAAGGCCTCGGAAATAACCGCGACCTGCCGCCCTCGGGCCGCCGTTTCGATGATGCGCCCCGCCTGGCTGATTTCATCGACGGCATAGGTGCTGCCAAGCCCCTTCAGGCTGTGCCCACAGCGCTGGATGGTCGGAAAATCCCCGGCGGCCAAGGCGTCGGCGATCTGGGTCTGGAAATCGCGCACCGTGCGCAGGAAAAGCGGCCGCAAATCCTCGAGTTCGGGATCGATCTGGACCGGGGAGTCCAGCTCCACCGAAAAGTCGAGGGGGACCTGAATTCCAGACTGGCTGCCTGCGTCATCCGTCGCCACGACCGGCTGCGCCTTGGCGGCGAGGGATTCGCGCTGGCCGGCGAACATGTCGATCACGCTGAGCAGGGCCTGCTTCTTGATCGGTTTGGCCAAAAACTCCGTGCATCCGGCATCGATGGTTTTCTGCCGGTGCTCCTGGAAGGCATGGGCGGTCAGGGCGACGATGGGCGTGCGATACTCACGCTTTTCCTCTTCCCAAAGTCGGATGCGGCGGGTGGCCTCCAGACCGTCCATGACCGGCATCTCCATGTCCATGAGGACTAGGTCGAAGGGCTCCTCGGTGAACTTTTCCAGCGCGACCTTGCCGTTTTCCGCATGGACCAAGGTCACGTTGGCGCCCTTGAGGAACAACTCCACCACCCGCCGATTGGCTTCGACATCATCGACCAGCAGAACCTTCCAGCCCGCGCCGGTGGCGTCGCTCAAACGCTGCCGGCGCGTCTCGGTCACGATGTCGAACACACGGTCCTGCAGGTGCAGGTTGCGCTCGGCGCGCAAGATGTATGAGAGAGGGCCGAAATCAGCGGCGTCGGGCAGCATGGCCAGATCAGGGACGTCGTCCACGACCAGCACCATGCTCGGCATGTCCCCGCCCTGGCCAACCAGCAGGTGAGCGGCGTTGATGCCCGGTTCGCCGTCGAGCGTGGAATCGATCAGAACGGCGTGGAACGCGGCGTCGCCAGCGTGCTGCTTCAGGACGTCCACGGCCTCGCCCGCGGTCTTCTTGGTGATGGGAACAACGCCCCAACTGCGGACCAGCGAGGAAATGCTGTCGTGAGCGCCGGGCTGGTCCTCCAGGACAAGCAATTTCGTGCCGGCGGGCATGGGGCGGACGTCCGCGACCTGGACCTGGAAGTCAGGAGCCAAGGGCAATTTGAAGAAAAAGGTCGTGCCCTGGCCAGGAACGCTTTCGACCCAGATCTCTCCTTCCATGAGTTCCACGAGCTTCTTCGAAATGGCGAGGCCCAGGCCCGTGCCGCCGAATTCACGTGTCGTGGAGGAATCCGCTTGGGCAAAACTTTCGAAAATGGTCTGCGTCTTGGCTTCGGGGATACCGATGCCGGTGTCCTTAACGGAGAACAGACAGCACGGAGCGCCGTCCTCGTTGACGGACTCGTCCACGCGCAGACTGACGCCGCCGATGGTCGTGAACTTGATCGCGTTGCCCAACAGGTTGATCA
Source organism: uncultured Desulfovibrionaceae bacterium (assembly GCA_964384665.1). GTDB lineage: Bacteria > Desulfobacterota > Desulfovibrionia > Desulfovibrionales > Desulfomicrobiaceae > Desulfomicrobium. The sequence goes on from CAYLNA010000033.1 coordinate 10,633, forward strand.
AGATCTGGCGAATACGGGTCGGATCGCCCACGTATCTGGGGGCGAGGCCGCTGGCCACGTGCAGGTTCAGGTCCAGCCCCTTTTCCTCGGCCCGGTAGACGAAGAGCTTGCTCACGTCGGAGACCAGATCCTGCAGGTTGAACGGGATGGATTCGAGCTTGATCTGGCCGACCTCGATCTTGGAAAAATCGAGGATGTCGTTGATGATCCCCAGAAGCAACTCACCGGCCGAACTAAACGTTTTCACGTATTCGGCCTGCTCTTCGTTCAAGCCCGATTCCTGCAGCATTTCGGCCATGCCCAGAATGGCGTTCATGGGCGTGCGGATTTCATGGCTCATCCTGGCCAAGAATTCGCTTTTCGACCGAGTGGCCTTGTCCGCGTCTTCCTTGGCCACGCGCAGGTCCTCGGCATGCTGGCGCAGCAATTCACTGGCCTTTTTGCGTTCGGAAATATCCTCCAGAACGAAGATCACGCCCTTGGCGATATCCTCGGGATCGATGGCCTTGGCCGAAACCTGGCTCCAGAAGACCGCTCCGTTCTTCTTGCGGAACTGATATTCGAGCTGGGCGATCTCCGTTTCCTGCAATCGATTGTAAAATTTTTCCACGAAGAGTTCGAAATCACGCCCGGAAACGTGAAACTTCTCGGGGCTGACCTGGGGCATCTCTTCCGGCGCGTAACCAAAAATATTCGCGAACCTGTTGTTGGCCCGGATAACCCGGTGATCGGAGGACAAAACCGCGATGCCGACCAAGGAGTTGTCAAAAATAGCCTCCAGCTCGTGGTAGGCGTTGTTCAGGTCCTCGGTACGGGCGTCAACCTTCTTTTCCAGATTTTTGTACAATTCCTTGAGGCTGCGGCTCATGTTGTTGAAGCCGTGAGCCAGGACGCCCAACTCGTCGTTGCGCCGATCCAGGTTGGTGGTCACGAATTCACCACGAGACAGGCTTTCGGTGAGCATGGACAGGTTGACGACAGGCAGAATGAGCAGACGGTTCAAGAAGACGTACAGAAAAAGCGCGATGACACCAAGCACGGCGGCGAAGGCCGCGACTAGCTGGACGGTGCTGGTCCGCACTTCCTTGCGGGCCTTGTCGATGAACATCCCCATGCGGACCTGGCCCAGGCTCTGGCCATTGAAGACAATGTCCTTGCTGACCACGGTCACGTCGTCGGCGCTGAAGGCGCTGGCCAGGTCATCGCGGGTCAGGCCGGACCGGACCTGGCCTTGCAGCAGGGACTTTCCGGACGTGTCCACGATTTGGCAATAGGCGACCAGGGGAGAATACTCAACCTTGGTCGCCAGTTCCTCGAGCAGGTAATGACTCTCGCGCTGGATCGAGGCGACGCTGGCCTCGGCCACCATTTCCGCCTGCTGCGCACCCTGCTGACGGATATCGGTAATGAGGAAGTTCAGCTGCGTGATGTAAATGAAATAGCCCAAGCCGAAAAAACAGACCGCGAGAATGAACTGGATGCCCACATGGATCTTGAGCTGCAGCAGATTGAAAAACGATTTTTTTCTTTCCATGTCCTACTCGTGCATGATGCCGTCCGCGGCACGGACAAAGGTTTATGGGTTCACTCCAAGGAGCGGGTCAGGGCAATGCAAGAACCTCGGTGACCGCCGCGAGAAGTTCCTCGCGCCTGATGGGCTTGCTCAGACACTTCTTCGCGCCCATGAGCCGTGCCCACTTGAGATAGTCCGTGGCCCCGCCCCGTCCGCCGGCCGACATGGCGATAATCCGGACCTTGTTGTTTTCCTTGCGCAACTCGCGGATGATCTGGATCCCTTCTTTGTCCGGCATGATCAGGTCCGTGATGATCAGGTCGAAATTCTGGGCGCGGTGGAAACCCAGCCCCTCGTCGCCGTCCGACGCCTGGACAACGTTGTATCCGGCTGAAATCAAAATTTTGGCCAAGGCAAGACGCATGAGCTTGTCGTCATCGATCACCAAAATGTTCCGCATGTCGCCCAATCTCTGTTCCAGAGCCATCTCTCTCTCCACGTATTTGTCATTTGACCCAAATTTCAACACGCCGGTTTTGCTCCCGGCCGATCCTCTTTCCATTGGAAACCAGGGGAAGCTCCTCGCCGGCGCCAACGACTGCGGCCACCTCGCCGCCCCTGGAGCGCAGGATCGAAGTCAGCGCTTCCGCCCGCTTCAGAGAAATCTCCAGATTACTCAAATAGTTGCCATACGAATCGGAAAAACCGACCACGATCATTTTCTTGCCCTGCCGCTCCGACGCCCGCATCATCTCCAAGGCCCGATCAAGATCCTTCAGCCCCTGCTTGCTCAGAACGCTGCTGGCCAACTCGAAATGAAAAACCAGCGGCAAATGCTCCGCACCGAGAACAGCGTCCCGAAAAGCACCGTACACCTTGCGGCGCGTGGCCGTCGGCACAACCTCGCCATCGAGCTGAACCAATTCCGGCAGGGCCTCGGGCACGACGGTTTCCCGAGGCGCCTTGGACTCGACGGACTCCTGGGCCTCCTCGGGCTTGGTCTCGGATGCGTTTATCGCCGCTGGCTCCACCTCGGAGGGCAAGGACGCGTTCACGACGGCGTGTTCGACCTCCGCGCTTTCAACGCGCGGAGCCGCGACCGAAACCGGTTCGGCGGCCTCCGCTTCATCCCGCACGCCCACGAATCCAAAGCGACGGACAACCTCCTGCCCAGCGGGACTCGCACAGACCATGGCGAAATCCCGGGCATACACATTTTTGGAATCCGGACGCAGATATAGGTATAAATCGCGAAAAACGGGGTAAACTCGGGACCTGATGGCCCGAGGGGAAGGCGCCACGGGAACGGCGTCGTCGGAGAGCTTGATGGGAACCTCGCGGCTCTGATTGACGAAAGCCAAGCTGCAAAAGCCGATGGCCTGCGGATCCTGGGCCACCACATCCGCCACCTGCGCGTGCACATCCACCTCGCGGGCCGTGGACGCGAACGCAGTCCCGGCCATGAATTTTTCCTCGAAGAAGGTCCGGGTTCCAAACGAATCCCGCAAAATCACAACCTTGATTGGCAAGGGCTCGCCCCCAAGCTGACTCCAACTCGTGATTTCGCCGCTAAAAATCCGCCGTACCTGGTCCACGGTCAGACCGCTCGCCTGCGCGGGGTTGCCCCGATTGACGACAACGGACACCGCGTCCAGGGCAATGGGAAACTCGTTTTCGGGCGTTGTGATCTTTTCCGCCAAATTACCCACCGTGGCGACGGAGGCCCGCTGGGCGGCCATGGCGATATCGCACCCGCCTTCTTTCAGCGCGGTGAAACCGGAAGGGGTTCCCTTGCCTGCGATGTGGATGATTTTTATTTCCTTGGTCGAATAAAAAATACCCTGCAAGGTCAACTCGTCGGAGGTCTTGCCGGGCAGCTTGCGCACTTCGTTGGCGCCGATGTGCCGGAGATAAAATTCCGCCAGTTCGGGCGCCAGGCGATGCGCCATGGTGCTGGCTCCGGCCAGGGAGAACAGTGTCTGCACGGCGAAAGTCACCGGACGGTACACGCCATCGACCCGAGCGACCGGAGCCCCCTTGCGCAGCACCACTGCGGCGGGCGCGTCCCACCCAGGAATGGGCTTGAACTCCACGAGATAAAAGCCGCCCTCCTCCTGAAATTCTCCGCTGCCCTGCCACTGACTGACCACTCGCCACTGAGCGCCTTCCACGACCGCCTCCTGCGGGGAAATGGAAACAGCATCGACGACACGGGACGAACCCAGGGAGAAAAATTCGGGTTTCAAGGCCAAGGCAATGGCCAGACCGATAAAAATCACCGCCACGACCGCGAGCAGGACGTTGATCAATCTTCCGCTCGATCGCGGCGCATCAAATTCTGCCATGGACATCGCTCCTGTGGTTGCTGTGCTGCATGAAGTCTATTTGACGAGGATGTATTTATTGAGAACGGTATCGAACACAGTGGCTCCGACGAAGCGAGCCCCGAAATGGCCGTCACGGACCGACTCGATGATGATTTCCTTTTCGACCTCGGTCTCGGACGGATCATCGAGGAAAAATCGGATTATCAGCACGTCGTTTTCCCGGACAGTTGGCGCCTCACCCTCGAATCCGAGCCCCCCCAGCGAAATATCCGTGACCGTGATCGCCGCCAAGGGCTCGTGCGCCCCAGGTGAAACAAAAAGAAACCCAGAGAGGGAGGTCGACTTCCGATAATATTTCCGAAAATTAAACGACACGGAAAAAGTATTCATGCACCGTTTGCACGTCGCATTGGCGAATCTATAATCAACACCTTGAATGTTCTCGATATCTATTTCTTTTTCCAACTTACAATTTGGACATGTAACAACAAGTTTCTTTTTCTTGTGCACAAACACTTCTACATGAGTATTCATTGCGAAGTCCACTCTTGTTAAGGTCGACAAACAATCACCAATCATACGCAATTCTATACTATGGACAAAGAGCAAACATTCTCAAAAAGATGTAAAAAAATATCTTCTCGATGCGAAAACTCCGAATCATTCGCGACGCATA
>CAYLNA010000034.1:0-15001 GCA_964384665.1 uncultured Desulfovibrionaceae bacterium
GCCCCATCGTCGCCCTCATCGGCCTGGAACTGGCAGGCGTGGCCACGGGCATGGCAGGAATCACGCCCGACGCCGGCGGCGCATACAACATGAACGCCATCATCGTGTCCGTGGTCACCCTGCTGGCCGTGGCCCTGGGCTCCATCATGTTCCGGGGATTCATGGCCGCCATCCCGGTCCTGATCGGCATTCTGGTCGGCTACGCGACCGCCATGGCCATGGGCATGGTCAATTTCGACATTATCTCGGCCGCGCCGGCCATCGCCTTTCCCACGGTCTACACGCCCAAGTTCGATCCGGCCAAGATCCTGATCATCATTCCGGCGGCCCTGGTCGTCATCTCCGAGCATATTGGCCACCTCGTGGTCACCGGCAACATCGTCGGCCGCGACCTGACCAAGGACCCGGGCCTGCACCGCTCCCTGATGGGCGACGGCGTCTCGACCATGCTGTCCGGATTTTGCGGCTCCGTGCCCACCACGACTTATGGCGAAAACATCGGCGTCATGGCCATCACCCGCGTTTATTCGGTCTGGGTCATCGGCGGCGCGGCCGTCATCTCCATTGGCCTGGCCTTCATCGGCAAACTCTCGGCCGTGATCCAGTCCATCCCGACCCCGGTCATGGGCGGCATCTGCATCCTGCTCTTCGGCGTCATCGCGGCCTCGGGCATCCGCATGCTGGTCGAATCCAAGGTCGATTATTCCAAGCCGGTCAACCTGATCCTGACCGCCATCGTGCTCATCGTCGGCATCAGCGGCACGGCCGTGACCATCGGCACGGTCCAGCTCAAGGGCATGGCCCTGGCGACCGTGGTCGGCATGGCCATGTCCCTGGCCTTTCACGTCCTGGAAGTCCTGGGATTGACCAACCAGCAGGCCGAGAACTGAGTTTTCGAGTTTTCCAGCACAAAGCCCCCTGGCGGACAGTGTCCGCCAGGGGGCTTTTACCTTGTTGAACTTGGGACCCTACTCGGCCGGTCCGTCCAGGATCTCCGTGCCCTTGGGCGGAACAAGGGTGAATTCCTTGGGGTCGATGGCCACGTCCAGCTCCAGGCCGCTCAACTCCAGCTCGTTGATGTTGCCGAAGAAGTCCACGAGCTTGATCCGCTCCAGCATGTCCTGACCCGGACGAACCCAGATTTCGCCCTCGACCAGATTGGGTTCCGGCTCCTTGGGCACCAGCTTCAAGTGCTGAAACTCCCCGTCCTTGCCCAGATCCTGGACCTTGAAGTCATCCTTCAGGTTGGCCTCGCCGGACAGGAAGCGGATCATGGTTTTGGAATCGAGAACCTGCTCCACGGTATAGCGGTACGCAGTCTCCTCTTCCGGAAAATAATCCCAGACCATGTCCTTGCCGATGATGAGCAATTCCTGCTCCGGGCTGGTCGTTTCCCAGCGGATGAACCGGGGCCGGGCGAAGACGATGGTTCCGAGCCGCTCCTGCGTCTCCTTGCTGGAGGCATTGGTCAATTTTTGCAGGAAAAAAGCCCGGAAGGACTGCAAACTATCATACCGTTGCTGGATCTTGTCGGTCAGTTCCGACGCTTCCGCGCACCAAACGCTCATAAGGGCGATGAGCACGCCCGCGATCAAACGTGGCACACGAACCTCCTGGTTGCTGTTGATTTCATGGGTGAATGAACGTATCGAGTGATCCCTTTACGCCAGTTTGGGCAGATACAGATTTTTTCCCGGGTTGTTAAGCGATGAACTCTCTCCAAAACCAGCACGGCCCGACCTTTTCCTCGGCCCTGCCGACTCTTGCCCTCCTGACCACGGTCTTTTTCGCCAACTTCCTGTCCCGGACCATCCTCGGCCCGCTTCTCCTGCCCGTCACCGCGCGCCTCGACCTGGGACTGACCGAGGGCTCGACCATATTCCTCTGCCTCTCGGCCGGCTACAGCATCTCGGTGCTCTGCGCCGGATTCCTGTCCCAACGTCTGGGCCACAAGGGAACCATTGTCGCGTCCGCGACCTGCATCGGACTCGGCCTGCTGGGTCTGGCCGGGAGCGGCTCCCTGACCGCCTTCCTGATCTGGACCGCGATCATGGGCGCCGGAGCCGGGCTCTACATCCCGTCCAGCGTGGTCACCATCACCGAAGTCACGGCCCCGGCCCACTGGGGGCAGGCCTTTTCCGTGCACGAACTGGCCCCGAACCTGTCCTTCATCCTGGCCCCCCTCGTCGCCGAGGCCTTCCTGGCCACGACCGGCTATCCCTTGCTCTTCGCCCTCCTGGGCGGGGCCAGTCTGCTCCTCGCCCTGCTCTATGCCCTGCGCGGCCCGCACGTACGCCGTCCGGGCGTGCCGCCCATGCTTGGCAATATCCGGACCATCGCCTCGCGCCCGGCGTTCTGGATTGTAGTCCTGCTCTTCGTGCTCTGCGTGGGCGTGGAAGTGGGCATCTACAACCTGATCCCGGCCTTCCTGGTGCACGAACGCGGCCTGAACCGGGAACAGGCCAATTTGGTCCTGGGCTGCACGCGGGCGGTGTCTCTGCTGACCCTGCCCCTGACCGGCCTGATCATCAAACGCATCGGATACCAAGCCACCCTGGCCCTGTTCCTGCTCGGCACGGGCGCGGCCACGCTTTTGTCCGGCTTTGGACCACTGTGGTGGACCATCGCCATGCTGACCTTGCAGCCCATGTTCGTGGTCTGCTTCTTTCCGGTCGGCTTCGCAGTGCTGGCCATGGTCTGCCCCAAGGCCACCAGCGACCTGGCCGTGTCGTTGAGCGTGATGTGCAGTTCAATCATGGGCCTGGGCGTCATCCCGGGCGTGCTGGCCTGGTGCGGGGAGCGGTTCAGCCTCGGCCTGGCCTTCAGCGTTTTCGGCGGACTGATGGTCGCGTGCAGCGCGCTGGCCGTGAAAAATCTGCGCATTCCCAAGGACGCGTGAAATGCGCCCCGTCATGGTTTTGCTCACGGATTTCGGCCATCACGACCCCTACGTGGGGCAGATGAAGGGAGCCATCCTGCGCCATGCGCCCGACGCGGTCCTGATCGACCTCTGCCACGAAATCCGGGCGCACGACACGCGACAGGCCGCCTTCATGCTGGAAGCCAGCCTCACCCATTTCCCGGATGCGACCATTTTTGTCTGCGTGATCGATCCCGGAGTCGGCACGGAGCGGACGCTTCTTCTGGCCCAATGGGACAAGCGTTGGTTTCTGGCTCCGGACAACGGCCTGCTGGACTTTCTGCGCGGCCATCCCGCCGCTTGGTGGAAACTGCCCGCGCCGCCAGCCGAGACCAGCCGCACCTTCCACGGCCGCGACATCCTCGCCCCGCTGGCCGCGCGTCTGGCCTGCGGCGAACATCCCGATACCCTCGGCGTCCGCTTCCAGCCGGAGCAGGCCGCCATGCCCACGGCGGACCATGTCGCCCGGATCGAAATCGACACGATCCAGTGCCGCGTGGTCCACGTGGACCGATTCGGCAATTGCCTGCTCAACCTCCCCATCCAACCCATTCACGCCACGTGGCGGCTTACCCAGGGGCAGAACGTCGATCACAGCGAGACCTACGCCGACATCGCGCCCGGCCGGATCGGCCTGCTGGCCGGGAGCCAGGGCGTGATGGAATTGGCCATGAACCAGACCTCCTGCGCCAGCCATCTCGACCTCGCGCCAGGCGACACCATCACCCTGACCCGCCGCGCGCCAATGGAGCGGACATGACCTGGCTCCACGAACTGCATGTCGCCCTGACCTTCCTGACCCGGCTGGGACGGGCTAGGATCACGACCAGCGCGGAAATCAGCGCGTCCATGTCCATGTACCCGATGGTCGGCGGCCTGATCGGCCTGCTCCTGCTCCCTGTCGCCATGCTCCCCGTGTCGTCCTGGGTCCTGGCCTGGGTCCTGAGCGGAGCCAATGTTTACCTGACACGGGGTCTGCACTGGGACGGCTGGGCCGACCTCTGGGACGGATGGGGCAGCGGCGCCACGGGTGAGCGATTCTGGGAAATCGTCAAGGACAGCCGCGTCGGCGCTTTCGGGGTCATGGGTCTTGTCCTCGGCCTGGGCCTGCAAACCGCCCTGTTCGAAGCCGCCATCAGCCGCCAGGCCTGGGCGGCCCTGCCCTGGGCCTTCATGTTCGGCCGCTTCTGCTGCCTCGCGCTGGCCTTCCGGGGCCGCGAGCTGTCCCGCCCCGGCCTGGGGCACAACGCCTTGCGCGGAGCGACGGGCCGGGCCCTGCTCCTTGGCGGGACCTTCACCGCGATGCCGATTTTCCTGCTGCAACCCGTCCACATCGGCCTGAGTCTTTTCCTGGCTTTTTTCCCCCTCGGACTCCTGCTCCACCTTGGCCGCAAACAGGGAGGCGTCAACGGGGACTTCCTCGGCGCGGCCATCATCGCCGGGGAAATCTGCGCCCTCCTGCCCCTGGCCTGCTCGTCCCTCTAAGCACGCGCTCAGACCAGCCCGTCTCGCGCGCCAAGCCCGAACCCGCGCCATTTCCGCCTGAATCGAAGGCCTCGATGTTCATTGACCGGAACGAAGATTTGGAGTAGCTGCTCCACTGCGTAAAATTTAAGCGCGCACTCAAGCATTGTTTCCACGACATCGCCCGCGCGGCGAAATTTCAGAGGAGAAGACACCATGGACTTCCCACAGTTAAAAATCGGTGACTTGGTCGCCAGAATCCCCATCATCCAAGGCGGCATGGGTGTTGGTATTTCCCTCTCCGGCCTGGCCTCGGCCGTGGCCAAGGAAGGCGGCATCGGCGTCATCGCCGGGGCCATGATCGGCATGGGCGAGCCGGATATCGGCTCCAACTACCGCGAGGCCAACATCCGCGCCCTGCAGCGCGAACTGCGCACGGCCCGTGAAAAAACCGACGGCATTCTCGGCGTCAACATCATGGTCGCCCTGACCAACTTCAGCGACCTGGTCAAAACCTCCATCAAGGAAGGCGCGGACGTCATCTTCGCCGGCGCCGGCCTGCCGCTGGATCTGCCGAGCTATATCAAGGACGGCGCCAAGACCAAGCTCGTGCCGATCATTTCCTCGGCCCGGGCCGCGACCATCATCTGCAAGAAATGGATGTCCAAGTTCGACTATCTGCCCGACGCCTTCGTCGTCGAGGGTCCCAAGGCCGGCGGCCACCTCGGCTTCAAGCCCGAGCAGATCGACGATCCGGAATTCTCCCTGGAAGTGACCGTGCCCCAGGTCATCGAGGCGGTGCGTGAATTCGAGGAAAAAACCGGCAAGCAGATCCCGGTCATCGCCGCCGGCGGCGTCTACGACGGCACGGACATCGACAAGTTCCTGCGCATGGGCGCGGCCGGCGTGCAGATGGGCACCCGCTTCGTCGCCACCCACGAATGCGACGCCGACGAAAAGTTCAAGCAAACCTACGTCCAGGCCAAGGAAGAGGACATCCAGATCATCAAAAGTCCCGTCGGACTGCCCGGCCGGGCGGTGATGGGGGCCTTCCTGGAGGACGTCAAGAACGGTCTGAAGACGCCCTTCAAATGCCCGTTCCACTGCATCAGCTCCTGCGACTACACCAAAAGCCCCTATTGCATAGGCCTCGCCCTGGTGAACGCCAAGAAGGGCCTGCTCAAGCACGGCTTCGCCTTCGCGGGCAAGAACGCCTACCGCGTGGACTCCATCGTTTCCGTCAAGGAACTGATCGCGTCCCTGCGCGCGAGCTATCTGGAAGCCGTCAAGGCCTTCTAGAAGCAGCTCTCCCCTCGCGACCTCGCGCCCGGCCTGATGGCCGGGCGTTTTTTTTGCCGCGCCCGGCAGGGCGCATAAAAAAAGCGCGCCCCGAAGAGCGCGCCGAGTTTCCGCCACATTCCTCCGCCTAGACCTTGAACTTCTGCACCAGCTGCTCCAGGGCGCGGGACAGCAGGGACAAATTCTCCGAATTCTGCTTCAGTTCCGTGCTGTTGGCCGAAATGCTGCCCGAGGCCTCGCTGACCTTGATGATGTCCTTGGCGATATCGCCGGTCACCGCCGAGGCCTGGGACACGTTCTCGTTGACCTCCTGGAGGCCCTGGGAGGCCTGGCCGACGTTGTCCGCGATCTCGCGAGTGGTCGCGGACTGCTGCTCGACGGCGGCCGCCACCGTGGACACGAAGGTGCTGACATCCTCGATGACGGACATGACCTGGGCGATTTCCGCGATGGTCGCCGTCGTCGAATCCTGGATACCCTGAATCCGCGTCCGGATCTCGTCCGTGGCGGCGGCGGTCTGGTTGGCCAGTTCCTTGATTTCGTTGGCGACAACGGCGAAACCGCGTCCGGCGTCGCCCGCGCGGGCGGCCTCGATGGTCGCGTTCAGGGCCAGGAGATTGGTCTGGGAAGAGATGGCGGTGATGGTTTCCGTGACCTTGCTGATTTCCTTGGCCGCCTCGCCGAGCTTGTCCACCCGCTGCGAGGCCGAGGCGGCCGTGGTCACGGCCTTCTGGCTGACCTGACGGGCCTGCTCCGTGCTGTCGGCAATCTCGTGGAAGGTGGAACTCATCTCCTCGGTGGCTGCGGCCACTGTGCTGACATTGATGGAGGCCTGCTCCATGGCCGCCGCGACGTTGTTCATGTTGACGTTCATTTCCTCGGACGCGGCCGCCACGGTGTTGGATTTGCCCGCCAACTCGTCGGCGCTGACCAGCAAATGATCGGACATGTCCTCCAGGGTCGCGGCGGAATCGTTCAAGACCTTGGCCCGTTCGGCGATGTCGGCGACAACGGTCCGCAGGCTGCCCGCCATCTTGTTGAGATGCTCCTGCATGGCTCCCAACTCGTCCTGGCGGGTGACATCGAGCTGCCCGGTCATGTCGCCCGTGGTCAGACGTTCCAGGAAGTTTCCGGCGGCCTTGAGCGGATTCAAGACATTGGTCTTGATGAGCGTCAGGCTCAGGAAACCCAGGACAACCAAGATGCCAAGGGTCCATCCGGTCACGCTCAGGGCCGCCGCGCGCACGGCCTTGTTGGATTCCTCCAGGGACGAAATGATCTCGAAGGCGCCGTGAACCTCGCCGACCTTCCAGCCTTCCATGACGCCGCCGGTCGGGTCCTTCTGGCCCTTGGGATCGCCGTGGCAGAACATGCATTCCTCGGTCAGGCGGATGGGCTTGAAGTAGAGGATGCGGTCCTTTTCGACGATGATCTTTTCCTTCAGGCCCGTGTCCGCGAATTCCGCCAGGACGGATTTTTCCAGGGCATTGGGAGCGTTTTGGGGATTGCGTGGGCTTTCCTTGGGCACGCGGAATTCGTACCCGGCCTCGGCGGCCTTGGCCGCGGCGGTCTTCATGGCCGTGACAATGGGCACGGCCTCGAGCAAACGCTCCGGATTCTCGCGCAGGCTCTCGAAGCTCTGCAAGACTCCGAGCTTATGCTTGTGGGCCATGTTCTCGCGCACGGACTCGGCCATCATGACCACGGACCGACTCTCCTTGATGCGACTCCCGAGGGCCGCGTCCTGGATGTTGGTGATATGCAGATAGGCCATGACCACGGCCAGAAGCGCCGGGCCGACGATGACGACAAGCATGACTTTCCAGGTCAGACTCAATCTCTTCCACATGATTCCTCCGCGCGGCTGTCGAGCGTATAGTTTTAGAAAACCGAGACTTTAGGCTATAGGAAATACGACCTCGCCTATCAAGAAAATAGTGAGCCGGCGACGAAATCGCCGCCGCGCGCCGGTGGGCCACGTGCGTTCGCTCGCGCATGCTTTTTGCTTGGTCGCCGGCAGGAGCACCAATCATGGCACGACCATTTCATTTCAAGCTGGAAAAGATTCTCGAATACCGCCGCCAGGTCGAGGACCAGGCCAAGCTCGCCCTGGCCCAGGCGCGCCGCGTCAAGGACGAACAGGCGGCCCTGGTCGAGCGTCTGGACCTTGACCTTCGGGCCTGCCTGCGCGAGTTGAGCGCCAAAAAGCAGCTCACCCAGGGCGACCTGTGGTTGTGGAGCACCTACCGCGACCGCCTCGCCCTTGACAAAAAAGCGGCCGAAACAAAACTGACCCAGTTGGAGCGCATGGTCGACACGCGCCGCCGAGAGCTGGTGACCAAGGCCATGGAACGCAAACTTCTGGAAAAACTCCGATCCAAACAGGCGGAAAAGCATGGACACGACGAGCAGCGCAAGGAACAAACCGAGTTCGACGAAACAGCCACCCTCCGCCACGGGCGTGCGCCTTACTAGGCTGGCGCAGGCCTCGGCCCTGCTCGCGGCCGTCAAGCTGGCGGCCATCGCCTGTCTGTGGCTCACGCCGCAAACGCCGGCCGAACCCGTGCTGCAACCCATCATCCTCCGCCAGGCCCTGGCCGCCAAGGCCGACCAGCCCGCCAACGCCACGGAAGCCAACGCCACGAGCCAGGCTCCGGCGGCCCCGGAAGCCAAGAACGCCACGGCCCAGGAACAGCGCACCCGACAAGCCGATCTGGACAAGCGCGAAGCGGACTTGCGCACCCTGGAACGGGAGCTGGGGGCCAAACTCGAAAATCTGAAGACCCTGGAAGCCAAGATGCAGAAGATGATCGACGAGGCCGACGCCATCCGGGATCAAAAAATCGCCCATCTCATCGATGTCTATTCCAACATGAAACCCAAGCAGGCGGCGCAGGTTCTCTCGACCCTGGAGGAATCCATCGCCGTCAAGATATTGGCGGGGATGAGCGGCCGCAAGGCCGGGGAAATCCTGTCCTCGGTCGACGCGGTCAAGGCGGCCAGGCTGACGGAAAGCCTGACCAAGCTGCAGATCGGCGGGGAGGGCAAGTAATGCCCCGCATCCGCTTGACCGTGGCCTATGTCGGCACCCGCTACCAGGGCTGGCAAATCCAGGCCCGGGGCGAAACGATCCAGGGCGTGCTGGAATCCCGGCTGGCCCGCATCTGCGAGAGCGATGTCCGCGTGCACGGTTCCGGGCGGACCGATTCCGGCGTGCACGCCGTGGGCCAGGTGGCCCATTTCGACGCGCCGGAATCCAAGGCCCGCATCCCCTGGCGCAAGGCCCTCAACGCCATGCTCCCGAACGACATCGCCATCATCGACGCGCGCGAGGTGGACGAGTCCTTCCATGCCCGTTTTTCGGCCCGATCCAAGCGCTATAGCTACACCATCTGGACCGAGGCGGGCTACACCCTGCCCCACCGCGCCCCGTTCGTGTGGCCCGTGCGCGGGTTGGATTTGACGGCCATGGAGCAGACGGCGGCGCTCTTGGCCGGAACCCACGATTTTTCGAGCATGCAGAACGCGGGCACGGACGTGAAGGGCACGGTCCGGACCCTGCAGCCCATCACCCGCGCGCCCGGCCCCCTTCCGGGGGAATGGATTTTTTCCTTCCGGGCCGACGGGTTCCTGAAGCAAATGGTCCGCAACCTGATGGGCCTGTTGGTCGAGGCCGGACGTCACACGCTGACGCCCGGCGACGTCAGCCGCATCCTGGAGGCCCGGGACCGCCGACTGGCCCCGGCCACGGCTCCGCCCCAGGGGCTCTGCCTGGAGGAAGTCAATTATGACACCGATGCGCCATCACCCGATTGACCGCGCACCCGCACCAATGATCACGCCGGTCGGGAGACCCCCATGGCCCTGAGCGACCTGCAACGGCTTTTCGTGTACTACACCGCAACCCAGATCTGGCAGCAGGATCTGCTGACCAACGCCTATTTTCAGGGCTCCAGCGTGGGCGCCAACCTGCGCTCCATGCTGCTCGGGCGGCAACCGGTCCAACCCCTGACCAATCCCTTCGACGAGGCCATGACCGGACGCCTGCGCGCCGACAGCGCGTCCATGCGCCAAAATGCGAACAATGTACGGGAAGCCGCATCCATGGTCGGCATCGCGGCCGAGGCCGTGGGCGCGATCAAGAGCACACTGGAGGAGATGCAGACCCTGGCTCAGCAGATCAAGGACGGCGACCTGACCTACAGCGCTGATGTGGCCGCCGAATACGAAACTCTCGACAACAGGATCACAAGCATCATCGAAGGCACGCAGTACAACGGCATTTCCCTGCTGAACAAAGCCAAATGGGGCACGGACCAGATTTCCAGCGCCGGCAACGTCTATGTCCAGTCCCTGCCGGATGGCGGATTCGATGTCACTTTCCGGGACCTAAGCGCCGTCGACTGGGAGGGCGATCTGGTCGGAACCGATCTCGGCGCGGCGGGAACGCTGCAAACCCAACTCGACACCTTGTCCGGCTTCATCGGCGACATGGACACCCTGGCGGAAACCTATTCCGGGCGCGCGGCCGGTCTGGAATATCAGGCCACGGCCCTGGAGTCCCAGGCCGACCTCCTCGATCAGGCCGTCGCGGCGCGGCGACAGACCCCGACCAAATCCCTGGAGGAAATCCTGCTCGACCTCCTGCTCCGCGATTCCGGAACCCTCGTCGACGAGACCGGATGACACGGGCCGCCACCCGTTGCGCCAACCGCCCCACCAACCTGGGTGAAATCCCCCAACCCCAATCCGCCCCACGCCCACCGGCGCGCCCACTGTTCGCTTAATCAACTCAATTCATTGACTTCTGAAAATCCATCCGTCCTGGCACGCTTCCTGCCTTTCTTCCCGCAAACGAATTCATCCCAGGAGGACGTATGGGACCAACCCCAGAGGTTTTGGAAAAATTTCGGAAAAAAGCGGAAATCGTCTCGGCCATTG
This sequence comes from uncultured Desulfovibrionaceae bacterium, assembly GCA_964384665.1. Taxonomy (GTDB): domain Bacteria; phylum Desulfobacterota; class Desulfovibrionia; order Desulfovibrionales; family Desulfomicrobiaceae; genus Desulfomicrobium. The sequence goes on from CAYLNA010000034.1 coordinate 10,625, forward strand.
TCTCGGAAGTGGACTCCATGGCCCAGGCTGTCGCCTATACAGTCGATCTGTGCGCCCAGAAGGAAGCCTGCCAGCTGCTCATGAGCGGGTGCGAGGAATCCCTGTCGAACAAGGGCCAGGATCTGTGCCAGCTCAAAACCATGGGCAAGATCATCGCCGCCCCTGGGCTGAATGACGCGGACATGGCCGAACTGGTCAAACAGGCGGCGGCTCGTGAAATTTCCGTCATCAAGGACGGGCTGCGCGGCCATCTGGCCGGCATCGACATCGGCCTCACCGTGGCTGATTACGGCATTGGCGAAACCGGCACCCTGGTCCTCGATTCCGCCAACGAAGAACTGCGCCTGGCGACCATGATCAGCGAAATCCATGTCGCGGTCATTCCCAAGTCCCGCATCCGGGCCACGGCCGAGGACATGTACGCCGAACTCAAGGGATACATGAGCCAGAAGCCCAACTATCTGGCCTTTGTCACCGGAGCCAGCCGCACGGCCGACATCGAACGCGTTCTGGCCCTGGGCGTGCACGGGCCGCTGGAACTGCACATCCTGATTCTGGAGGACAAATAATGCAGCAGGCCAAAAATCTGTCCGAATACAACGAGGAACTGCGCGAGGCCCTGGAAAACACCTTCCTGCGCGGCGCCATGGATAAATTCGCCACGGCCTATCCCGTGGGCCGGGCCAACGCCTTCCGTGAATACGACGAAAAGGCGCTGATCGCGGACGTGGTCAAGGCCAAGGACGCCGGCATCGGCCGCCTGGACGAACTCTACACCGCCTTCAAGGCCAAGGCCGAGGCCAACGGCGTGCACGTGCATTGGGCCAAGACCGGCGACGAGGCCAACGAGATCATCGCCCGCATCGCCAAGGACAACGGCTGCAAGAAAATCGTCAAGTCCAAGTCCATGACGGCCGAGGAAACCCTGCTCAACCACCGTCTGGAAAAGGACAACCTGGAAGTGACCGAGACCGACCTCGGCGAATGGATCATCCAGCTGCGCAAGGAAGGCCCGAGCCACATGGTCATGCCGGCCATCCACTTGTCCCGCTATCAGGTCGCCGAACTCTTTTCCCAGGTCACCCAGAAGGATCAGTCCACGGACATCCAGCGTTTGGTCAAGGTCGCCCGGCGCGAACTGCGCCAGAAATTCGCCGAGGCCGACATGGGCATCAGCGGCTGTAATTTCGCCATCGCCGAGACCGGCACCATCGGTATCGTCACCAACGAGGGCAACGCCCGCCTGACCACCACCCTGCCCCGCGTGCATGTCGCCCTGACCGGCATCGACAAGCTCTGCGGCACCCTGGACGACGCCCTGAAATCCTTACGCGTGCTGACCAAGAACGCCACAGGCCAGGCCATCACGTCCTACGTGACCTGGATCAGCGGCGCCAACGAATGCCAGACCGCGCCCGGCCAGAAAAAGGAAATGCACATCGTCTTCCTGGACAACGGCAGAAGCGAAATGGCCAAGGACCCGCTCTTTTCCCAGGTTCTGCGCTGCGTGCGCTGCGGCGCCTGCGCCAACGTCTGTCCGGTCTACCGCATGGTCGGCGGCCATCAGATGGGACACATCTACATCGGCGCCATCGGCCTTATTCTGACCTACTTCTTCCACGGCAAGGACAAGGCCAAGAACCTGGTCCAGAACTGCATCAACTGCGAGGCCTGCAAGCACATCTGCGCGGCCGGCATCGACCTGCCCCGCTTGATCAAGGAAATCCACGCCCGCATTCTGGACGAGGACGGCCATCCCGTGGCCTCGACGCTGCTGTCCAAGCTGATGAAGAACCGCAAGCTCTTCCACACCTTCCTGCGCACGGCCAAGATGGCCCAGCGGCCCCTGACCGGCGGCACGCAGTACATCCGCCATCTGCCCCAGATCTTCGCCAAGGATCACGGCTTCAAGGCCTTGCCGGCCATCGCGGCCAAGCCCTTCCGCGATCGTTTCGAGGAACTGAAGCCGAGGGTGTCCGCGCCGAAGTACCGCATCGCCCTGTTCTCGGGCTGCGTGCAGGATTTCGTCTATCCGGAGCAGCTGGAAGCGGCCATGAAGGTCCTCGGGGCGCACGGCGTGGACGTGGATTTCCCCATGGACCAGTCCTGCTGTGGTCTGCCCCTGCAGATGATGGGCGAGAAAAAGGCCTGCATGGACGTGGCCCAGCAGAACATCACGGCCATGGCCGGCAACTATGACTATATCATCACCCTGTGCGCCTCCTGCGCCTCGCACCTGAAGCACAACTACCCCTTCCTACTGGGCGAGAACAACGCCCAGGCCAAGGCCTTCGCCGACAAGGTCATGCCCTTCTCGGCCTTCATGACCGACGTGCTGGGCGTGACCGACGACAAGTTCAGACAGACCCAGCAGCGCGCCACCCTGCACGCGCCCTGTCACCTCTGCCGGGGCATGGGCGTGGTCGAGCAGCCCAGAAAACTCCTGGCCCTGGGCGGCTATGAATACGCCCCGGCCGATCAGGAACAGGTCTGCTGCGGCTTCGGCGGCACCTATTCGGCCAAGTTCCCGGCCGTGTCCGAACAGATCCTCAAGAACAAGCTGACCGACGCCGGCCGCACCGGAGCGGAAGTGCTGGTCACGGAATGTCCGGGCTGCATCATGCAGCTGCGGGGCGGCGCGGAAAAGAACAAGTCCGGCTTCGCCGTGCGGCACATCGCCGAGGTGTTGGCCGACCACCTGAAATAGCAAAGGCCGGGGTGAACCCGGCCTTCAAAAATTGTCTCTCCTTGCGCGCCGGGGGCTCTTCATCGAAGGGTCCCCGGCATTTTTTGGTCACAAGGGATACGGAGTCAGGCTGCGCGCCCCCGTGTCCGTGACCAGGATGGTCTGCTCGAACTGGGCCGAGAGACCGCCGTCGGCCGTGACCACGGTCCAGCCGTCGTCCAGGCGCTTGGTGGCCAAGCCGCCCTGGTTGATCATGGGCTCGATGGTGAAGACCATGCCCGGCACGAGCACCACGCCCATGCCCGGTCGGCCGGTATGGGCGACCTGGGGCTGTTCGTGGAAGGCATGACCCACGCCGTGCCCGACCAGATCCCGGACCACGGAATAGCCCGCGCCCTCGGCATGGGTCTGAATGGCGTGGCCGATGTCGCCCAGGGTCGCGCCCGGACGCACGGCGGCGATGCCCAAGGCCAGGCATTTTCGGGTGACCTCGACCAGCCGCCTGGCCTCGGCGTCGACCTCGCCGACCAGGAAGGTGCGGTTGGCGTCGGCGAACCAGCCGTCCACGATGCTGGTCACGTCCACGTTGACGATGTCGCCCTCGCGCAGTTCCCGAGGACCGGGAATGCCGTGGCAGATCTCGTCGTTGACGGACACGCACACGCTTTTGGGAAAGCCCTGATAATCGAGGGGCGCGGGCACGGCCCCATGATTCAGCGTGTACTCGTGGACCAGGGTGTTGAGGCTGTCCGTGGTCACGCCGGCGCGGACATGTCCGGCGATCATGTCCAGGGTGCGGACCACGAGATCGCCGGCCTTGGCGATGCCGGCCACGGCTTCGCCGTCCTTGAGGCGGATGCGGTATCTCTTCCAGTATTCCTCGCGCACGGACCCGAATGGTTTGCGGCGCGTCGCCTTGGCTGATTTATTGCGGAAAAACATCAACTATCCTTGCGCGCATGGCGCGCGGGCACGGGTTCGTCCGGCGTCATTTTGACGCGGCGTCCGCCGACGGCGCGGCGTCACCGTAAATCCGGGACAATTCGTCCTCGTTCATGGAAAAGGAATGTTCCGCTCCGGGAAAAACCCCGGCCCGGACGTCCTGGAGGTAGTTGTCCAGGCCGTCCTTGGCTGCGGCGCCCAGAGCGGCGAACTTTTTTACGAATTTGGGCGTGAAGCGTTCGAACAGGCCCAGGGCGTCATGGAAGACCAGAACTTGGCCGTCGCAGGCCGCGCCCGCGCCGATGCCGATGGTCGGCACGGCCAGCTTCCGCGATACCAGCTCCCCGACCTGGGCCGGAATGCACTCCAGCACGATCATGAACGCGCCCGCGTCCTGCAGGGCCAGGGCGTCATCCAGGAGCTTGCGCGCGGCCTCGGCGCTCCTGCCCTGAACCTTGTACCCGCCCAGGGCCGTGACCGACTGCGGAGTCAGACCGACATGGCCGCAAACCGGAATCCCGGCCCGGACCAAGGCCCGGACCTGATCGACGATTTCGGCCCCGCCTTCGAGCTTGACCCCGTGACAACCGCCCTCCTGCACCAGCCGTCCGGCGTTTTCCAGGGCCTGGGCCGGTGAAATGTGGTAGGACATGAAGGGCATGTCCGTCAGGATGAACGAAGCGCGAGCCCCCCGGCACACGGCCTTGGTGTGGTGGATCATGTCGGCCATGGTCACGGGCACGGTGGAA
>CAYLNA010000035.1:0-14027 GCA_964384665.1 uncultured Desulfovibrionaceae bacterium
GCTCGAACGCGGTCAACGGCATCATCAACGTCATCACCAAATCGGCCGCGGACACGCAAGGACTCATGGCCAGCGCCTTGTACGGAACCAAGGAACTGGGGACGGGCGCCGTGCGCTACGGCGACAAATTCGGCGAGGACAACGCGTACAGAGTTTTCGCCAAATATCACCATCTGGACGAAACGGAAGATCTCGACGGCAACGGCATACCCGGCGAGCTGGAAACCGCGCTCTGGGGCTTCAAGACAGATCTCAAGCCGGACGAAAAGACCGTTCTGACCCTGCAGGGAGACATGACCTCCGGCAGCAAGGACGGCGCGCTGACGTATCCCGACATGACTTCGACCCCGGCCAGCAACGTCGAATCAATAACCAACAGCGATTTACTGCTCGGCAACGTCATGGCTCGCTATGCCCACGAGTTGAGCAGCGATTCATCCGTCAATCTGCAAAGTTACTATTCCCGCGACAGCAGGGACAGCCGCGACTATTCCGTCGACATCGACACCCTGGACCTCGATTTCCAACACCAATTTTCGCCCTTGCACGACCATGTCGCCCAATGGGGGCTCGGATACCGCCTGACCGCCGTCGAGGCTGACTCCGACGAAAACGCCGTGTTCTTTGCACACGAAAACCGTTCCGACGATCTTTTCAGCGCATTCGCGCAGGACGAAATCAGCTTCCTGAACGGGGCCTGGATTCTGACCTTGGGCAGCAAATTCGAACACAACGAACAGACGGGTTGGGAAATTCTCCCGAGCGCCCGTTTGCTCTGGCATGTGACCGACGAACACGCGCTGTGGGGGGCCGTGTCCCGTTCCGTGCGCACGCCGTCCGTGGCGGAACAAGATGTCATCTATCATATCGACGGCCGAAACGTTCAATCCCTCGCGGAATTTCCTCCCGGATCGGGGAACTACGTACCGGTTTCCATCCCTGTCCGCACATCGCTGCTCGGCAACGACGACATCGATTCCGAGGCCATTCTCGTGTACGAACTCGGGCACCGCTTTACTCCGTCCAAGAAATTCCTTGTCGACACATCGGTCTATCTCGCCCAAGCCGATGACATTCTGAGCGCGGCCATCGGCGCGGCGCAACCAAGCCAGCTTGAAATCATGCAGGAGCTTGCCCAAAACGGATTCGTGCAGAACGACATCACCACCGGCAACGACGAAGAGGCAACCATGTACGGCCTGGAAGTCAGCGTCACCTGGAAACCTCTGGATTCGTGGCAACTTCAAGGCTGGTACGCGTATTACGAGGATGACTATGACTATGAGGGAGACGGGATCAGCAACTTCGATCGCATGTACGGCGACATCAGCCCGCGTCATCAGTTTTCCCTGCGATCTGCCCTGGATCTGCCCCACGACACGGAACTCGACATCATCGGACGTTATGTCAGCGAACTGCCGGGACTCGATATTCCGGACTACGCCACGGTCGATGCCCGCCTGGGATGGCATGTATCGGACAAAGTCGAAATATCGCTCATCGGCAAGGATCTGATCGAGCCCAAGCATCAAGAATCCCGCACCGACATCGTGTATGGCTCGGCGGCAACCGTCGAGAGAAGCTGCTATCTCAAGCTGCGCGTGGATTTCTGATGCTGACACGGCTGGCCTCCATCCTCGTCGCGATCGCGCTGCTCTGCGCGCATTCGTACGCCGCGCTGGCCGAGGACCAGCTCGCGCAGGTGCAGGCGGCCTATTTCTTCAATTTCATCAAATACACGAGTTGGCCGCGTCAGGACGATTCCGAAGCCCTGCACATCCGCATCCTGCAGGACAAAAACATCCACAGCGCGCTGGTCGACGCGGCCGGGACCTCCATCCACGGCAAAACCCTGGATATCCGCCAATCCTCGTCCGTGGACGAATTGACGGGCGCCAACGCCGTTTTCATTCCCAGGGCCCAGGCGCCCGCCGTTCCCTCCGACACATGGTCCGCCCTCGGCGCGACCATGCTCGTCGTCAGCGACTGGGAGCACGCCCTGGAAATGGGCGCGACCATCCAGCTCCAGACCGTGGACGGAAAACTTCGCTTTGCCGTGAATCTGACGGGGCTGAAGCAGTCGCGCATCGACATCAGCTCGAAACTGCTCCGCCTGGCTTCGGAGGTCCAAGGAGAATGATCATTTCCAATCTGTCTCTACGCGCCAAGTCCATCCTGCTGATGATGGTGACGGGCTTCACAGCCCTGGCCTTCGCGGTCACGGCCTTCATCGGCTACGAAATCCTCATGTTCCGGGAAAGCGCGGAAAGCGAAATCTCCGCCATAGCCCGCATCGTCGGCCTGAACAGCATGGCCAGCCTGTCCTTCCGCGACAGTGTCGCCGCCCAGGAAACCCTCGAATCCCTGAGCACGGAAGCCAACGTGATCTCGGCGGCGCTGTACGACAAAGACGGGAACCTCTTTTCCCATATTTCAAAGAATATCGCGCCGGCGCACTCTCTCCGGGCTCTGGACAACAAAGAAAACAAGCCATCCATGCAGTGGGACGGACAAATTTTGCATGTCCTGTACCCCATCATCTTCGAACAGGAACGACTCGGAACCGTGGCCCTGATTTCCTCCCAGACCGACCTGACGTTCCGGCTGCGCACCTATCTGCTGATCAGCCTGGGCATCATGCTGGTCAGCTCCCTGGTCGCCTATGGCTTGGCGGTCTTTTCGCAGCGATTCACCACCGGCCCGGTTGTCGCCTTGCAGCGCACCATGACCACGGTCGCCGAGACCCGCGATTACTCGATCCGCGCGGAGGACATGGGCGGGGACGAACTTGGCGTTCTGGCCAAGCGCTTCAACGGCATGCTCGACCAGATCCAACGCCAGGACATCGAGCTTCGCCAGAATCGCGAAATGCTTGAGGAAAATGTCAGAATGCGCACGCACGAACTCCAGGAGACCATCAGCGAACTCCGCGTCGCCAAGGATCGGGCCGAGGAGGCCAGCCGCGCCAAGATGCAATTCCTGGCCAACATCAGCCACGAAATCCGCACCCCCATGAACGGCGTCCTCGGAATCGCCGAAATTCTGGCCAAGTCCAGCCTGACGGACCGGCAGCGGCAGCTGCTCTTGACCTTGCAGCAGTCCGGGGCCGACCTGATGACCATCATCAACGACATTCTCGATTTCTCGAAGCTCGAAGCCGGCAAGTTTGATCTGAACGTGATCACGTTCAATCTGCACACCTTGCTCGACAACTGCATCGGCGTGTTCAGCGCCAACGCGCGGGACAAGAGCCTGGAAATCGCGTCCATCGTCCATCCGGGCGTTCCCCGCCACATCCAGAGCGATCCCGACCGCATCCGCCAAATACTGATCAACCTGCTGGGCAACGCCCTCAAGTTCACGACAAGCGGCAGCGTCGTGCTCACCGCGCGGCTGGGGAAAACCGAGGCCACGCAGGGCCGGCTTGTTCTGGAAGTCCAGGATACCGGAATCGGCATCGCCCCCAGCGCCCAGGCCAGCATCTTTTCCCCCTTCACCCAGGCCGACGACACCATGACCAGATCGCATGGCGGAACCGGACTGGGACTGACGATCGTCAACCAACTCGTGACCCTGCTGGAAGGAAGCATCGACCTGGTCAGCGCGCCCGGACAAGGCTCGACCTTCACCGTGACCATTCCCTTCATCTTCCCCGAGGACGCCGAACATCGCGATATTCCTCCGGCCTACACCGACCTCCAGGCCGCGACCATCGGCATGAGCGCGCTGTACCGCAAGGCCTTGGACAACATCCTCGGCCGCTTCGGCATCCGCCCCGCGCACCATGCGACGGCGGAGGACATGCTGAACAGCCCGACGGCGTCCAAGCGCACCCTGGTCTTCATCGACGAAGGACGGCTGGACATCCGCAACAACCTCGCCGTGGCCGCCCTGCGCCGCCACGGCGGACCGGAAAGCCGCGTGATCCTGATCACGGGTTCGACCATCGAACCGGACCATGACGTGGATTTCGTCCTGACCAAGCCCCCGCGCCAGTCCGAGATGCACAACATGCTCCTGGAGGTGGCCGGGGTCGTGAACCAACCCCACGAAGCGCCCGACACGGCCACGGTCTTCGACGCCCGCGTCCTGCTGGTCGAGGATAACGACGTGAACCAGAAGGTGGCGACCAGCGCCCTGCAGATCTTCGGCCTGGACGTGGACATCGCCGCCAACGGCCTCATCGCCCTGGATATGGCCACCTCGTCCGCCTATGATCTGATCTTCATGGACTGCCAGATGCCCATCATGGACGGCTACACGGCCACGACCAAGCTCCGGGAATGGGAGCAGGCCCACCGTCCCGGAACCCGCATGCCCATCGTGGCCCTGACCGCCCATGCCCTGAGCAAGGACCGCCTGCTCTGCTTCCAACGGGGCATGGACGACTACGTGACCAAGCCCTTCACCCTGGACGCCCTGCACCGCTGCCTGCACCAATGGCTTCCGCCCCATGCCCGCAAAACCGCCCCGGCCACGCTTCCAGAGCCCGCCCCACGGGCGGAGGAATCGTCCGCTCCGCCGCTTTCCGAAGCCGAGGCGCAACCGGCTCATCCCGAACCGCCGATACCGGAAGCGAGGACACCGCAACCGCCGCCGTCGGATCAGACGGGAGTCGCGGCGTCCTCGGCGCTGGACCAGACCGTCATCGAATCCCTGCTCGCCTTGCAGCGCCGGGGTTCGGCCGACCTTCTGATCCGCCTCTTCGAAGCCTACGAAACATCCGCCACGGACCTGCTCGCGGGCATCGACCGGGGGCTGGACAACGGTGATCTCGATCTCGTCCGCCAACACGCCCACACGCTCAAATCGTCCAGTCACAACGTGGGCGCGGTCAACCTGGGCCGCATGGCCCAGGATCTGGAAACCACGGCCCGGGAAGGCGATCTTCCGCGCGCGCGGGAACTCTCCGCCCAGATCCTGGCTGAATACGCCTGCGTGCTGGAGGCCATTGCGACCCAACGGGATGCGCGCTAGAAAACCCGATGCCTGAACGCGAATCCCCGAAAGTCCTCATCGTCGACGATGATCTGACCGTCGGGCTCCTGGCCAAGGAGTCCCTCCAGCAGGCGCGGTTTCGGGTCACCGTGGTCCAGACCGCGGCCCAGATGCGTGAGATCCTCCCGCGCCTCAAGCCGGCCATCATCCTGCTTGACGTCCAATTGCCCGACGGCAGCGGCATCCAGCTCTGCGCGGAGCTGCGTCAAATTCCGGCCCACGCGGACACGCCCATCCTCATGATCACCGGCGCCGACGACCCCGATTCCATCCTGGCCGCCTACGCCGCCGGGGCCACGGACTTCATGCCCAAGCCCCTGAACTGGTATCTGCTGGTCCAACGCGTGCGCTACATGTGGCGGTCCAGTCAGATTCTGGGGCAAGCCAAGGAAAGCGAGCGCCTCCTGGCCCAGGCCCAGATGATGGCCATGGTCGGCAACTGGGAAAAAAATTTCGCCACGGGCCTCGTCACGACCTCCGAGCAATTTCGACGTCTGTTCGGTAATCCGGAATGGTCGAGCACGGACAGCTTCCTGCCCTTTCTCGACGCCATCCCGGCCCTGGAACAGCCCCTGGTGCTCCAGATCATGAACCAGGTCAGCATCTCGGGCCAGGGCCGCACCTTCGACCATCATGTCACGCGCGCCAACGGCGGGCCGCGCCATGTCCGCCATACCCTGGAAATTCGCCGGGACAAGGCCGGGGCCCCGATTTCGCTGTGCGGCACGGTCCAGGACATCACCAAGGACAAGCTGCGCTCCCAACTACAGAACGACCGCAATCATATCCTTGAGCGCGTGCTCCAGAACGCGGACATCGCGGAATTCCATGCCGAGCTGGAGGCTCTGCTGGCCCGCCAGATCCCGGGCGGCGAACTGCGCATGGCCACCCGCGTCGCCGAGGGCTGGCGCTGCGAACACGGCTCCACGCCGTTGACCCTCATGAACGGCGGGACGGAGTGCGACCTTCCGCCCGCCCTGGTCCGGGACATCGCCGCGTTCCTGGCCGTGGACCCGCGCCGCGTCCTGGAATTCAGCCTAGCCGACTATCCGGGCTTTGGCGGCCGCCACGCGACCCTGATCGTCCTGCCGATCCAGATCGGCAACGAAACAGGTCCCGGCCCCCTGATCTGCATTTTCCTGCCCAAGGGCGCGGCGCGGCCCGAAGCGCCCCTCTTTGAAGAAATCCTGCAGACCATCTCCGGAATTTCCGCCATCACCCTGGAAAACTATCGTCTGTCCATGGAGCTGCGCTACCAGGCCTTCCATGACAACCTGACCGGTCTGCCGAACCGTTTCCTGTTCATGGACAGGCTCGAACAGGCCCTGCACGAGGCCAAGCGCCTGGGCCAGAAACGGGCTCTGGTCTACATGGATCTGGACCGCTTCAAGCACACCAACGATCTTCTGGGACACACCTTTGGCGACAAGGTGCTGCGCGAGGTCGCCGCCCGAATCCAGGGCGTCACCCGCCAGGCCGACACCCTGGCCCGCATGGGCGGGGACGAATTCATGCTCATCTCCGCGCCCCTCAAGGACCACGAGGAGATCAACACCATCTGCGAGCGCATCCGGGAGGTCATGGCCCAGCCCTTCGAGTTCGACAACTACAGCGTCAACCTCGGCGTCAGCCTGGGCGTCAGCCTGTATCCCGTCGACGGCGAGGACCCGGCCACCCTGCACCAGAACGCGGACATCGCCATCTACCACGCCAAGAAAAGCGGCGGCAACGTGGTCAAGCACTATGACCGCGCGATCATGAATTTGTTCCTGGAAAAGCTGGAGCTGGAAAACGACATGCCCCGGGCCCTGGACGAGGGCGAGTTCACCCTGGTTTTCCAACCGCAGTTCAGGACCGACACCGGTCTGGCCGCCGGCTACGAGGCGCTGCTGCGCTGGCGCAGGGCCGACGGAACCGTCGTGCCGCCGTCCGTCTTCATCCCCATCGCCGAGGAAAACGGCTTCATCGTCCGCCTCGGGATCTGGGTCCTGGAGCGGGCGTGCTCCCAGTTCCGAGAACTGCACCGCGCCGGCCACGCGGATGTCAAACTGGCGGTCAACGTGTCCACCGTCCAGTTCGTGCAGGAAAATTTTCCCGACCAGGTCCAGCAGGTTCTGGACGCGACCGGCTTTCCGGCGCGCCACCTGGAACTGGAGGTGACGGAAAGCGCGGTCATGCATGACATCGACGTTGTCGCGGCCCGCCTGAACCAACTCCGCTCCATGGGCGCGACCATCGCCATCGACGACTTCGGAACCGGCTATTCCTCCATCTCCTATCTGAAAGCCCTGCCCATCGACTGCCTGAAGATCGACCGCAGTTTCGTCATGGCCATGGGCCCGGACGGAGACGGACACCAAAAATCGGCGGCCCTGATGGACGCGCTGATCAACCTGGCCGGAAACCTCGGTCTGACCATCGTGGCCGAGGGCGTGGAGGACAAATTCCAGCTCGACTTCCTGCGCCGCAAAGGCTGCACCTATGTCCAGGGATATTACACGGGCAAGCCGGCTCCGTTCGAGCAACTCCGCCCGGACGAACCCGGATTCGCCCTGGACGACTGACCGGAGGCGGCGCATCCGGGAAACGGCGGACATCGCGCCGCGTTCCGCGTCACGAGCGGCGTCGCGACCGCCCTGCTTCGCGACCCGCGCGTCTGGATTGACTTTGCCCCGCCCCCGGCGCAAAGCGGTCCGGACGATCCAGCCTCATCTCGCACCACAATGGCACGCACCACGACTCCACGTTCCGCTTCCCGCAGCAGCCGTCGCCCGCTCGCCCGCCGCCCGGCGGATCTGGCGCGCCGCGCGGCCTTCGTCGCGGGCTGGTGCCTGCTGGCCGTCGTGCTGCAGGTCCTGATCCTGCGCTGGGCCCCGCCGCCGACCAGCATGTTCATGTTGGCCCACCACGTGGAGCGAGTCTTCGAAAGCAAGCCCGGCGCGCCGATTCTGTACGATTGGACGCCCAGAGAAGAAATTCCCGCCCACGTGGCCCTGGCCGTGGTCGCGGCCGAGGACCAAAATTTTCCCCGCCACTTCGGCTTTGACCTCGGCGCCATCGCCAGGGCCGTGGAATACAACGAAACCCACGAGCGCACCCGGGGCGCCAGCACCATCACCCAGCAAACCGTCAAGAACCTCTTTCTTTGGTCCGGGCGGAGCTTCATCCGCAAAGGGCTCGAAGCGGGCCTGACCCTCGTCGTCGAACTGCTCTGGCCCAAGGAGAGAATCCTGGAAGTCTACCTCAATATCGCGGAATTCGGGGACGGAACCTACGGCGTGGCGGCGGCGGCCAAACGATTCTTCGGCAAGAGTCCGCAAAAACTCAGCCTCCAGGAAGCGTCCCTCCTGGCCTCGGTCCTGCCCAGCCCCAAACGCCTGCGCGCCGAACGGCCGTCATCCTACCTGAGTCGCCGGGCCAAATGGGTCCAGGTCCAAATGCGCCAACTGGGCCCAGGCCACATCGAATGGCGCTAACGAGCACGACATGAACACCGGAATCCTGGCCGCCATCGGCGCTTACGTCAGTTGGGGGCTTTTGCCCATTTATTGGAAACTTTTGGCCCACGTCCCCACGCCTCAGCTCCTCTGCCACCGCGTTGCCTGGTCGTTCGTGGTGCTGGGCGTTTTCCTGACGCTGAAACGGCGCCTCGGAGCCCTCGGACGCAGCCTGAAGCCCTCGGTCTGGCGCATCTACATCCTGGCCAGCCTGCTCATCGGGGTGAACTGGTTCGTCTATGTCTGGAGCGTCAACGCGGGCTACATCGTCGAAACCAGCCTCGGCTATTTCATCAACCCGCTCCTGTCCGTTCTGCTCGGCGTGGTCTTCCTGCGCGAACGCTTGCGGCCCCTGCAATGGGCGCCCCTGCTCCTGGCCGCGGCCGGCGTGGTCTACCTGACCCTGTCCTACGGACGGCCGCCATGGATCGCGCTCTGTCTGGCCGTGACCTTCAGTCTGTACGGCCTCGTCAAGAAAAAAGCGCCCTTGGGCGCTTTCGAGGGGTTGACCCTGGAGACCGGTCTTCTGCTCCCGCCGGCCCTGGTCTGGCTGGGCATGAACGAGGCGCGCGGCGCGGGCGTCTTCCTGCACGCCGGATCGAGCACGGATCTGCTTCTGCTGGGCGCGGGCGTGGTCACCACCGCGCCTCTGGTCATGTTCGCGGCCGCCGCCCACCGCATCCCGCTGAGCATGATCGGCATCCTCCAGTACATCGCCCCGACCATCCAGTTCCTGCTCGGCGTCTTCCTCTACCGGGAACCGTTCTCGCGTACGCAACTCATTGGCTTTGGAGCGGTGTGGGCCGCCGTCGGCCTGTTCTGGCTGGAGCGCTGGTGGATGGGAAGAAGCCTTGGACGCCGGATCTGAGGGCGGCTAGATGGCCGTCAGTTCCCGATACAGGGCCAGATAACGCGAGGCCATGACTTCGGGACGAAAATACTCCAGCCTCCGCGCGGCCTCGCGCGTCAGCCGCAGCCGCAGGTCGGGATCGTCGCGCAGACGCGAGATGGCCTCGGCCAGGGCGCGGCCGTCGTTGGGCGGAACGAGCAGGCCTGTCTCCTCGTGGACAACGATGTCCGGAATTCCGTCCACGTCGCTGGCGATGACCGGCACGCTGAAATCCATGACGTCAAGCAAGGTCGAGCCCAGGCCCTCGTAGCGGGACGGAAAGACAAAAAGATCCAGGGTCGCCAAAAAATCGCCCAAATCGCTCCGGAACCCCAACCATTCCATGTTCGGCAGATCGCGGCTTTCCGCGCGCAACGCCGGGCCGTCTGGCCCCTCCCCCAGCATCAGGAAATGAACGTTCGGAGCGCTCTCGCGCAGCAGGCGGGCCGCCGTGATCACCTCGCGCTGACCTTTATGCGCGTCGACCAGGGCCCCGGCGTGCCCGATCACGAATTTCCCGCGATACCGCGCGCGCAGTTCGGCCGCGCGCCTCGGATCATGGGGCAAGCGCGCCAGCGCGCTGGGTATGGTCCGCACGGAAGTCCAGTCCCGCTGGCGCAGATGCGCGGCGATGGGCGAGGAAATGGCCACGGCCAGCTTCGCGGAGCGGTAACACAGGCGGTTGAAAAGATTGTCCCGGACAGGATGCGTCACCCGCCGGGTCAACACGTACGGAACCCCATGCAGGAGATGATGCACCCAGGCCCAATGCACGGCCTTGGCCTCGTGGGCATGCAAAAGCCTCGGTCCCGAAACGGCGAAGTGCCCCCGGAGCTGATGATCGGCGGTCACGAAGCGGAGGTTGGCGGCGCCGGCCAAATGCTCACGCAGCGGCGACTCGGCGCGACAAACCAAAACCTGGCCGACGCCCCGGCCCGCCAGATGTTGGATCAGCAACTCCGTTTGCCGCTCGCCGCCCCGAAAGCCACGGGCAAGATTGATGTGGACGATCCGTTCACGCATCGTCTGAAGCCGCGCGCGCGCCCTGATGCAGAACCCACAATTCGGCGTATTTCAAGAATACGTAATAGGAAGACAAGACGCTCAACAAAAACCCAGGTCCGCCATCCAAAAAGCCCCTTTTCAAAACGTACATCCGAAAAAATTTCCCAGCCGCATGCATGCACGCCGAAAAGAGCGAGGAGCGCTCGCCGCGCGTCCAACGCTCCATCGCCCACATGTTTGCATACATCGAAGATTTATTGATGTAGTGACGCAAATCCGAATACGGATAGTGCAGAAGATCCCCGCCCAAGACACGGACGTCAACCCCGGGCTCGACCCGTACTTCTTCGTGCACCTCGGCGTCGTCATACCGCGCGAGCATGGTTGGATACAGTCGAATGACCGGCTTGGGATACCAGCCCCCATGACGGATGAAACGCCCACAAAACCAATTCAAGCGGGGAAACGCGAACACGGTCCGGCCGGTGTCGCGACGGACCGCGCGCCGTATTTCATCCCGCAATGCGGGCGAGACCCGTTCGTCCGCGTCAAGCCACAAGCACCAGTGCGCGGTGACGTATTCCTGGGCTTTCCGGCGTTGCGCGCCAAACCCCGCCCACTCGCGATGCTGATAAACTTTGGCCCCGCGCGCCGCGGCGATGTCCATGGTGGCGTCGGAGCTGCCCGAATCGAGCACCACGATCTCGTCGACCCAGCCCTGGACAGAGGCCAGGCACGCCGCCAAATGCGCGGCCTCGTCTTTGACGATCAGCACAGCGGCCACCGTATGCGATTCCATGTTTCTCCCCGCTCACGAGCGCCCACGCGCCGACGCGAATGCGCCACGGAGGAGGCCGACTCCCCGGCGTGGACGTTGGCGCGATTAGTCTTTATAGCTTCCCAATCCGTGAGACGGCCAAGGGCTATCTCAACGCCCCCACCATGGCAAGGAGGTTCCATGAGCGAAAAAGCCATCACCCTGTACGCTTTAAGCACCTGTGTTCACTGCAAGAAAACCAAGGAATACCTGGACGATTGCGGGGCCAAGTACGACTGCATCTTCGTCGACAAACTCGAGGGCGAGGAGCGCAAGCAGATCATCGAGGCCATCAAGAAGGTCAACCCCAAACTGTCCTTTCCGACCCTGCTCGTGGACGAGGAGACCATCGTCGGCTTCAGACAGGATCAGATCAAGGACGCCCTGGAGAGATCATGACCCCCGAGGAATTTTACGAAAAACTGCGTCCCCTGCAGGAAGCCAAGGGCTATTTCTTCAACAAGGACAAGCAATTCGTCCTGGATCTCCTGGAAAACCTGCTCATCAACCGCGACCGCTACGGCTACATGGCCTGTCCCTGCCGCCTGGCCTCGGGCAAGCGCGAACTGGATCAGGACGTATTCTGCCCCTGCGCGTACCGCGAGGCGGACGTGCGCGAATTTGGGGCCTGCTATTGCGGCCTCTACGTCTCCAAGGACTGGAACGACGACAAAATTCCGCATGACGTGGTCCCGGAACGCCGCGACCCGGAAAAACTTCTGGCCGGCCTTCTTTTCGAGGAATGATTGACAAGAGCGGACGCGCTTTTCTATGCGCGCCCCCTGGAGCATCCCATGCGTGATCAGGTGGAAAAAGCCCTGGACGCGGTGCGCCCCATTCTGCGCGCTGATGGCGGCGACGTGGAATTGGTGGACATTCTGAAAAACGGCATCGTGCGGGTCCGGTTGACCGGAGCCTGCCAAGGCTGCCCCATGTCCCAGATGACGCTCAAAAGCAGCATCGAACGCGCCGTCAAGAAAATGGTTCCCGGCGTAAAGGCCGTGGAAGCCGTTTAATCCCCTTTCGATTTCATGAGCGGCCGGACCGCTCTCTTCTCCTGGAGCTGAAATGACCAAGATCGTGACCCGTTTTCCTCCGAGCCCCACGGGCTACCTGCATATCGGCGGGGCCCGCACCGCGCTTTTCAACTATCTTTACGCCCGCCAGAACGGGGGCAAATTCATCCTGCGCATCGAGGACACGGATCAGGCCCGCTCGACCCAGGAAATGACCGACGCCATCATCGACGCCATGCACTGGCTGGGCCTGGATTTCGACGAAGGCCCGTACTTCCAGAGCGAGCGCAACGAGATTTACAACAGCTACGTGGACAAGCTCCTGGAAACGGGCAAGGCCTACTATTGCTCCTGCACGCCCGAGGAAGTGGACGCCATGCGCGAAACGGCCCGCGCCGCCGGTCTCAAGCCCAAGTATAACGGCAAGTGTCGCGAAATGGGCCTGGGTCCCGGACCGGGCCGCGTGGTGCGCTTCAAGACCCCGTTGGCCGGGAAAGTGATCTTCGACGACCTCATCAAGGGTCCCATCGCCTGGGACGTGCAGGAAATGGACGACTTCGTCATCCGCCGCGCCGACGGCTCTCCCATCTACCAGATGGCGGTGGTCGTGGACGACGCGGTCATGGGCGTGACCCACGTCATCCGCGGCGACGACCACCAGAACAACACGCCCAAGCAGATCCTCATCTACGAGGCCCTGGGCTTTCCCCTGCCCAAATTCGGCCACGTGCCCATGATCCTGGGCCCGGACAAGAAAAAGATGAGCAAGCGCCACGGCGCGACCTCGGTCATGATTTATAAGGAAATGGGCTACCTGCCCGAGGCCATGCTCAGCTACTTGGTCCGCCTGGGCTGGTCCCACGGTGACGACGAACTCTTCACCATGGACGAACTGCTCCAAAAATTCTCCCTGGACGGGTTGGGCAAGTCGGCGTCCGTCTTCGACATGGACAAGCTGAACTGGACCAACAGCCATTTCATCAAGACCGGGGACGTTCCCCGCCTGGCCACGCTGCTGGGCGAGATCATCCGCGCCAACACGGACTTCACGCCCAGCCAGGACTACCTGGAAGCCATCGCGCCCCTGTACCAGCCCCGCGCCAAGACCCTGAAGGAAATGGCCGAGCAGGCCGCCTTTTTCCTGCACACCGAGGAAACCCTGCCCTACGACGAGACGGCCGTGACCAAGTTCCTCACCTCCGAGGTCCGGGACCATCTGCGCGCCCTGGCCGAACGCATGGCCGCCCTGCCCGCCTTTGACCCAAAAAGCCTGGAAGACATGGCGGCGGCCTATCTGGAAGAAACCGGCCTCAAGTTCAAGGCCCTGGCCCAGCCCATCCGCGTCGCCATCACCGGCTCGACCATGAGCCCCGGCCTGTTCGAGACCATGGACGTCCTGGGCAAGGAACGCACCCTGGCCCGCTTCGCCAAGGCCCTGACCCTCTAGCATCCGGCCCGGCTCGACCGGGCTTTTTCATGTACGCATACCAAACGGACCACATCCATACCGCCCAGGTCGCCGACGGTCTGGAAGACCTTCTCCAAGCCGAGTTGGAAGATCTGGGGGCCACGGACTGCGCCACGGGCTTTCGCTTCGTGCGTTTCCACGCCGACCACGCGGCTCTGTACCGGATCGTCCACCGTTCCCGTCTGGCGACCCGCGTCCTGGCCCCGCTGGCCCATTTCGCCTGCGCCTCGGACACGGCGCTCTACACGGCGGGGCGGAACATCCGCTGGACGGATTTTTTACACGCGGACCAGACCTTCGCCATTTTCGCCAATGTCTCGGCCAGCGCCATCGGCCA
>CAYLNA010000036.1:0-14007 GCA_964384665.1 uncultured Desulfovibrionaceae bacterium
CGTTGGCGCTCACCATGGCCGCGTAGGCGTCGGACTCGGCCCAGCGCTCCAGAATTTTGGGCTCGTTCTGGGTCAGACTGGCCTTCATGGGAAAAGTGGTGGCGGGCAGATTCAGGGTTTTCTTGTAGTCGCTCATGGACGGCGTTCCTCCAGGTTATCTCTCGCGCGCCGACGGGTCACGGCCGGGCGTGGCGGGTGCGTTGGTTCGTTTCGTGATGAAGCGTGGAACTCTGAAATATCCGGCATTCGAAGTCAAGGCGCGGAGGCTGGAATGTCGCGAGAGAACAGGGGGCTGCGCGTTTTTCAAGGCGGTTTGTCCTCGGAAGGGGCGGTTCGCGAACCGCTCGATGTCCTGACCCATTCCCCTTGGCTTCCTTGGCTGGCGAGTTCGCCTAATCATCGACCTCAGTTCTGGACAATTATGCGATTGCCAGGCAGGCGTCGCCCGAACGCGTTGAACATCAAGAGGCTATCGTGTATTTGCTGGCTTGCTGGCGTATCCGCTCCTCGTTGTGAGGCGGAATCGATTTAACCGCGAGAAGAGTTCATGGAGCCGTTTGCAGCTGTTTTTGGGCCGGGCCCTGGGGCGTTCGAGAGCGCCATTTTTGAATACGTCATGGGTGGAGGGGAGTTTTTGGCCTTGACCACGGATTCCGGATTCGTGGATACCATCAAGCAGACGCTGCACCAAAGTCTTGGGTTGTCGAAAAAATGTTTCACGCAGGTGAGCACGTTCGATGATCTGCTGGCCCTTCTCGGTCGGGAGCCCAAGGGGCGTTTTCTTGTGTGCATGGAGCGGGTCATCCCCGGGGTCTCGGCTGCTCAAGCCATTGAAAAAATTTTGGGTTTGAACCCGGAAACGGGAATCATCGTGGTCACGCCCGAGGTTGATCAGTACACCCTGGCGCTTTTGGTGGAACAAGGCGCGCACAACGTCATCACCAAACCGATATCCGTCCCGTCATTCACCGAAAAACTGGCCTTTACCATCGCGCCCCAAGGTCGCTTGGGCAAGCTCGTCGACAAGGGGAAACGCCTTGTCGCCAGTTCCGACTGGGGAGCCGCGCTGGCCGTGGCGGAGGAAATCCTGGCCCAGAAACCCGACAGCGCCGTGGGCTACATGATCAAGGGAGATGCGTACAAGGGCTTGAAGATGACGCCCAAGGCCGAGGACATGTACAAGCGGGCCGCCCGCAGCGCGGAGCTGTACTTGACCCCGTTGAAACGTTTGGCGGAATTGTACGAACAAGCCGGGGACAAGGACCGTCAGCTCGATTATCTCTACAAGCTGCACGAGATCAGCCCGTTGAACACGCAGCGGGTGTTGCGGATCGGGGAGTTGGAGATAGCCATGGGCAACGTTCCGGACGCGGCGGACATGTTCGACCAAGCCATGAGCGTGGCCCGGAAGGAGGCGGCCGAGATGATGTCGAACCTGTCCGCCCGGATCGCGGATATCTGCGCCGAGCGCGATCCGGACATGGCGGCCAAGTATTCCAAGAAATCCCTGGATCTGCGGGGCGAGGCGTTTTCTCTCGCCGATATCGCCACGGTCAATATCTTGGGCATTTCGCTACGCAAGCAGGGCAAGTGGGAAGAGGCCATCCGGGAATACCGACGGGTGTTGGCCGTGATCCCGGATCACGTCGGCCTGCTCTACAACATGGCCCTGGCCTACAGTGACGGCGGGCGCGCGGACATGGCCCTGGAACTGGTCCGGCGGGCCGTGAAGCTTGATCCGAGGCTGCCCGACTCGGGCAAGAACATCGCGTTCAACATTGGCATGATTTTTCAAAAGGGCGGGCACGACGGCGCGCCGTTCTTCAAGAAGGCATACGAGCAGGACCCGAACGACACGATGGCCTGGAAGGCCTTAAAGCGGGCCCAGGCCGAGCGGGCCGAGCTTTCCAAGGCCGCGCCCCAGGCCTCGACCGAGCGCTAGGGACGCGGGCCCTCCGATCCGTCGAACGTAATCTTCAACGTCAAGGCGCCAGATGTTTCTGGGCGACCTCGAAGGAGCCTCATGGCCACTCATCCTCTTGCCGGCCAACCCGCGCCGGAATCGCTGCGCGTCAATGTCCCTCGACTTGTTTCCCAGTATTTCACGGAATCGCCCGATCCGGATATCCCCGAACAGGCTGTGTCCTTCGGTACGTCCGGGCATCGCGGTTCGGCCTTCAAGGCGTCCTTCAACGAAGCGCACATCCTGGCCATCACCCAGGCCGTGTGCGAGTACCGGCGCGGACAGTCCATCACCGGCCCGCTTTTCATCGGCATGGATTCTCACGCCCTGTCCGAACCGGCCATGCGCACGGCCCTGGAAGTCCTGGCCGCCAATGGCGTGAGCTGTCGTTTCCAACAGGGCTTCGGTTTCACGCCGACCCCGGTTATCTCCCACGCCATCTTGACCCACAATCGGGGCAAATCCTCGGGATTGGCCGATGGCATCGTCATCACGCCGTCGCACAACCCGCCCGAGGATGGCGGAATCAAATACAATCCGCCCCACGGCGGCCCGGCCGAAACCTCGGTCACGGCCCTCATCGAGAAGTGCGCGAACAACCTGCTGCGCGCGCCCGGCTCCATTGCACGAATGCCCCTGGAGCGGGCTCTGCGCGAGGGCTGGTGCCGTGAACACGATTATATCACGCCCTATGTCGAGGATCTGGGCAACGCCATCGACATGGAGGCCATCGCCCGTTCCGGCATCCGCATCGGCGTCGATCCCTTGGGCGGAGCCGGGTTGGCTTACTGGGAGCCCATCGCCGCGCGGTATGGTCTGGACATCCAGGTGGTCAGCGCCGTGGCGGATCCGACCTTCATGTTCATGAGCCTGGACAAGGACGGCAAGATCCGCATGGATTGCTCCTCGGCCTCGGCCATGGCCAAGCTCATCGCCCTCAAGGATTCCTTTTCCGTGGCCTTCGCCAACGACCCGGACGCGGACCGGCACGGCATTGTCACGGCGCGCCACGGTCTCATGAATCCCAACCACTATCTGTCCGTCGCCATTGATTATCTGTTGGCCCATCGGCCGGGTTGGAGTCCGGCGGCGCAAGTCGGCAAGACCCTGGTCACCAGTTCCATGGTGGACCGGGTCGTGGCGGCTCGGGGGCGGCAAGTCCGGGAAGTGCCGGTGGGATTCAAGTGGTTCGTGGACGGGCTGCTCGACGGAAGCTGCTGCTTTGGCGGCGAGGAAAGCGCCGGCGCTTCGTTCCTGCGCATGAATGGACAGGTCTGGAGCACGGACAAGGACGGACTTCTGCTCAATCTGCTGGCGGCGGAAATCACGGCCGTCACGGGCAAGGATCTGGGCGACATCTATCTGGAGTTGACGGAGCGCTTCGGCGGGCCGCTCTACGAGCGCGTGCAGGCTCCGGCGGATATGCGTCAGAAGAAATTGCTTTCAAGCCTCAGCGCCGAGCAGGTGACATCGGCGGAACTGGCGGGCGAGCCCATCCTGGCCAAGATCACCCACGCTCCGGGCAATGGCGCGCCCATTGGCGGCCTGAAGGTGGTGACCGAAAACGGGTGGTTCGCGGCCCGGCCCTCGGGCACCGAGGATATGTACAAGATCTATGTGGAGAGCTTTCGCGGCCGCGAGCATCTGGAGCGGATCAAAATCGAGGCCCAAACCATGGTCGACGCGGTCCTGGCCCAGGCCTGAGCCCGGCCGGGCGCGTGAACGCAGAAAGCCCGCTGTCCTTGCCGGACAGCGGGCTTTCTGCGTTGGATCAGGGCGGATCAGCGCTGTTTTTTGCCCCGTTCCCGGCGCAGCCAGTCGTACCAGGCCGCCATGCCCTCGCCGGTGGTGGCGGAGACGGGAAAGATCTCGATGTCCTTGTTCACGGAGCGGGCAAAGGCGCAGGCCCGGTCGACGTTGAAGTTGACATAGGGCAGGAGGTCGATCTTGTTCAGGATCATGACCTTGGATTCGGCGAAGATAAATGGATATTTTTCCGGCTTGTCGTCGCCTTCGGTCACACTCAGGATGGTCACCTTGAAATCCTCGCCAACGCTGAATTCCGCCGGACAGACCAGGTTGCCGACGTTTTCCACGACCAGGATGTCCGTGCCGTCCAGCCCCAGCTGGGCGCAGGCGTCGCGAACCATGGAACTGTCCAGGTGGCAACCGCCCTTGGTGTTGATCTGCACGGCCCGGGCGCCGGTGGCCGCCACGCGGCGGGCGTCATTTTCGGTCTGGCAGTCGCCCTCGATGACGGCCATGGAAAATTCGTTTTTGAGATCGGTCAGGGTGCGTTCGAGCAGGCTCGTCTTGCCCGAGCCCGGCGAACTCATCAGATTGAGGGCCAGGATGCCCTTGGCCGTGAATCCGGCGTTCAGTTCCGCGGCCACGCTGTCGTTGGCCTCGAGAATATTGCGTACCACATCGACTTTCATGTGTTCCTCCAGGTTATTCGGCTTCGATATGATCGATGTACAGTTCCCGCCCGGAGATGATTTCGTGTCCGAGTTCCGTGGCGCACCGGGGGCACGGCATGATCATGCGTTCCTCCTGGGTCGGGCTGAATTCCTGCCCGCATTGACGGCAGCGCACCACCATGGGCTTGAGTTCCATGGAAAAAGCGGCTCCGGCGAACGGCGTGTTGATGGTCAGGATCTCGAAGGCCGTTTCCAGGGCCTCGGGCACGATGGCCGAGATCTGGCCGTGAACCACCTTGACGGACAGCAGCTTGCTCAGTCCATGCTTGGCCATTTCCTCGGAAATGATTTTGATCAGGCTTTCGGCGACGGATAGTTCGTGCATTGATTCTCCGGGTTTGGGGGGGCTTAGGATCGGCGCTCCGATGCGTAAGCCGTGTCCAGGGCGTTGTCCAGGGCGATCCGCTCCTGGCGGAGCTTGCCGCCGGTCAGGGTGTAGCGGTGCATTTCCCAATCCAGATGATTGATGACGTCGATGACGCCGCGCGCGCCAGGACCGAGCTGGGCGACGAGGGCGTGAAGATCGCTTTCGATGTCCAGGAAATGGCCTTCATGCAGGAAATCGAGCACTCCGGCTTCGGGTGTTTCACATTCATAACCGCCCAGCACGGCCAAGCAGGATCGGAATTGGGCCGCGTCGAGGCCCGCCAGGTGGCCGTACACACAAAAATCACGGAGCATGGATGGGTTCCTTGGATGTCAGTCGGGCAACACGAAGCAGGAATAGCCTTCGTGCGCGAGGAGGGAGACGAGATATTCGTCCGCGAAACGTCTGTCCAAGAGGATGACTTTGCGGGCCGCGGGCTCGATGATCCAGGCCGGAACCTGCAGGGCGATGCGTCGGTTCGCGCCGCCGGACCAACTCAGGTTGGCGAACCCCTCGCGCAGCATCTCCTTGGATTTGAGCAGTCGCAGCAGGGCATTCAGATCCTCGGGCAGGGTCGGTCCAAACAGTTCCTCGGGATTGTTCGGATTGAGGGCGCGGATCAGCTCCGTGCGGTCGGCCGTGGGCACGTAAACGGACTGCCTGGGGCGACTCGGGAGGCGGGTGATTTCGTTGAATTGATCCATTTCGATGATCTTGACCCGCATGTCCCGCAAGACCTCCGGCAATCCCTGGGGAAGAGGCCGTTCGTCTGGGTTTTGCCGTCCCCAGAGCGCGTGGACCATCTTTTGTCCGCGATGTTCAAGGACGATCATGTTTGGCGCAGTGATGGTCAATCCCAAGCCATTGCGGGATAGGGTCAGATCCTGGCCTGGCGTCCAGATGCGGATCTGTTCGGGAAAGGTCGCGGCCAGTCTGTCCAGGATGTCCGGAAGGGACCAATCCGTGGAAATCGAGCAGACCCGCATGCGCAGCCGGTTGGCCTTTGCGATCCACTCCGAATTTTTGGGAACGGGGCAGAGCACGACCTTTTCGCCCCACGGCGTGGTCAGGAGCGGCGTCTCGCTCAGCTTGATCTGCAACCATCCGTCACCGGGGAGAGGATAGAGTTCCTCGTCACCGGGTATGAACGCGAAGCGCATTTCTTCCAAGACATTCTTGACGTAGGGAAATCCGGTGATGGCGACTCGACTTTCCTCCGCGCTTGTTTCGTTTTTCCCGCCGATACCGTCGTCGGATGCCCCGGATCGCGCGGAATCAAGCACGGACGGGGCGTTTGGCGCGATGGCTGCGGGAAGGGGGAGAAACTTCCCGATTTGCGCCAGCAAGGAGGGGTCCGCGTCCGAGGACGGGCCGGTTACCACCCCAAACGAGGTGGCATTGGCTTGGCCTGTTCCCGGCGATACGCCGGCTCCCGGCGTGGAATTCGTGCTGTCGAGCAATTCCGAGGGCAAGGGCACGGGCAGGATGACGCTTTGTCCCGCGCGGATATCATCAAGGTCGCGCACGTTTGGGTTCTGTTCGTGAAAGACGCGTACATATTTGCTGAAAATAAGGTTTCGAGGAATGCCCTGTTGTTGCAACATGCTGATCAACGTGTCGCCCGTGCGGACTATGTACGGCTTTTGGATGCTGGATTTTGAATTAAGCTGCTCTTTTTTAGGGAGCGATTCAGATTTTTTTGAGTCTTGTTTGGATTTCAAATTTGGTATGTAAAGATTTTGTCCAGGCAAAAGCCTGTTTATGTCTTGGATCTGTGGGTTGCTTTGTTGGATCGACGGAAGAAGTTTGTATATTTCCGCGTTGGAGTATCCGTGCTCAAGCAGGATTTTGAAAAGAAAATCTCCGTCCTTGACGGTGTATTGTTTGCTTTGGACCTGGGTTGCGGTGGTATCCTTTTCAAAGAAAAGACGCAGCGGTTTTTCCGAAAATCCAGGCGTGGCCAGACTTGTCAGAAGACACTGCACGAGAATAAAAAGAAAAAAACGTCTCATTTTTGGTGTTTCGAGGTTGCCATCGCGTCTTCGCTTCAGAATTTCTTGTAATGGAGTCAGGCAGGTAGCATAAAGTCATGTGACTGTCACTGCATAGGTCACCGGTAATCCATGGCGCGCCGCGCCGAAGGAGAGCATCATGTACGTAGGTCTTGCCATGCACAAGCATATTCCCACCATCACTTCGGATACGATGATTTTAAAGGCCGATCGGATGATGGAGGAAAACAAGCTGTGGATCTTGTTGGTCGTGGAGGATGGAGCCCTCAAGGGATATGTCGCCAAGGAGGATGTCCGGGCCGCCTTGCCCTCCGCGGCGACGACATTCAGCAAGCATGAATTGAACTATTTGCTGTCGAAAATGACGGTCAAGGAATTGGTCCGCACGAAAATCCCGACCGTCTCTCCGGACATGGACATCGAGGTCGCGGCCCAGATCATGAATGACCAGGATTTGGCCGGTCTGCCCGTGGTCGACGCGGCTGGGCAGCTCAAGGGGTACATCAGCCGCGGGTCCATGTTGGCCGTGCTGGTGGAGGAAATGGGCCTGGCCCAGGGCGGGCATCGCCTTGTCATCGAGGCCGAGGACCGCAAGGGGCTCATGGCCGAGATCTGCCGGCTCTTTTTCGACATGGGCGTGAACATTCTCTCCACTTCGATTTTTTTCCGCAACAATCGACGCTTGCTGGTCTTCCGCATCGCGGCCGTGGACATCGACGCGGTGGTTCGGGTCGTGCGCGAGAAGGGATACAAGCTTGTCGGTCCCGAGTTTTTTGCCCACGAGTGGCGATGACGCGACAAAAGGCCGACGTTCCGAAATCAGAACGTCGGCCTTTTGGGCGCGCGGCGGGCGCGCTATTTGGTCATTCGTCCCAGAATGAAGGAGATGATCGCCGTCGCGACGAGCAAGCCGATGACATAGTCCGTGTCGAGGGCGGTCTGCAGGGCGGTGGAGATTTCGTTGAAGGTGTCCTTGATGGGATAGCTTTCTTGCATGGATGCTCCTTGCAGCGAAAAGCCCGTGGAATTCCACGGGCTCTGTTGTCGAGAGTGACGGGCGGCGGCGTTAGCTGATGGGGTTGATGGCGTCGCGGACCCAGAACTCCAGGCTGTATTTATCTGTCAGCTCCTGCCGGAGTTCATTGAGGGCGGACTTGTCCATGTCCATGACGCGGATGAAAACCTTGCGGAATCCCGTCTCGACCTGATCATACGATGTCAGGACCGAGATGACCCGGGCCTTGTGCCGGCGCAGGCAGTCCAGCACTTCCTTCAGGCTGCCGCGTTCATCCGGCAGCGTGAATCCAATCTGCACCCCGCCGTGGTAGACGCCGGTGATGCTCAAAAGCACCCGGTAGACCTCGTTCTGGGTCATGATGCCGACGAGTTTGTTCGCTTCGTTCAGCACGGGCAGGCCGGATATTTTCTTGTCGTGCATGATGGCCGCGCATTTGACCACCGTGTCCGTGTCGCGGATGGTCATGGGATTGGGGGTCATGATGTTTTTGACCTTGATCTCGGACAGGAGGTAGTACAACTCGTGCACGTCCAGGGTCGTGGCCTTGGAGGGGGAGGCTTCCTTGATATCGCGGTCCGAGACGATGCCGACCAAGGCCCCCTTGGCGTCGACCACGGGCAGGCGGCGGATGCCTTTTTCTTTCATCAGCTTGGCCGCGCGCATCATGGAGGCTTCCGGGTCGATGGTGATGACGTCCGAGGTCATCCAATCCTTGATAATCATGTCGTTTCTCCTTGGAGGTGGGCGGGGCGCCCACGGTGAACGAAAATATTTGTGTCCAGTGCGCGATGAGTACGCGTATGTGATCAACCCAGTAATATTCTTTTGATCTTCCGTCAAAGCCTGGGGAAAACAGCGTTCTTCAGTACAGGTCCGGCCGTCGCTGGAGCAGGGAAGGGATGGCGGCGCGGGCGGATTCCGCGCATGCCGCATCCAGGTCCGTGACGAGCAGGGTTTCGGAGCGGTCGTCGGCCATGATGGCGCGCCCCAGCGGATCGACGCACAGGCTTTGGCCGCCAAAGGGGAACGCTCCCTGGTCGCCGATCCGGTTGGCGCCGATGAAAAAGCATTGGTTTTCCACGGCGCGGGCTGCGGCCAGAATTTTCCAGTGCTCGATGCGTTTGGCTGGCCAGGCCGCGGCCATGAGCAGGGCTTGGCACCCTTGTAGGGCCAGGGCGCGGAAGAGCTCGGGAAAGCGCAGGTCGTAGCAGATGGATAAACCGAAGCGGATGCCGTCCAGGTCGAACCAGACGAGACGGCCGCCAGGATAAAAAACACGGGTCTCGTCCGTGTCCGGGGTGCTGAAGAGATGGGTCTTGCGGTATTCGGCCAGGATGCCGCCGTCCGGCCCCCAGACCACCAGGGCGTTGGCCAGGCCAATCTGGTCCGCCTGGCAGACTCCGCAGGCCAAACAGACGCCCAGGTCACGGGCCATGCCCGACAAGGCCGGCGCGACCACTCCCCAGGATGAGGGGCCATGCTCGGCGATGGCGCGGAAATCATACCCGATGTCGGATAGCTCCGGAAAAAGCAGCAACCGGCAGCCTTGTTTGGCCCCACGCTTGGCCGTGCGCTGGATTGTGTCGAGGTTGCCCTTGATGTCCCCGGGCATTCCCGAGATTTGCGCCACGCCGATCTTCATGTTGCGCCTCCAGCGATTGCATTGATGGTGACGTTGGAGGCTGTACGAAATTGTGCAAGCGATCTCAACTCCTTGTTGGTGGCGGAGCGTGAATTTCGTGGGCGTTGCGGGACGCGCCGATCCGGATTCGTCTTTTTTAGCTTGACATGATTTTATTCCGCCGGCTATGAATTTTAGATGCAGAGACATCTTGAGCTGACTGAAACACGCGTACATTTTTAAAGGAGTCATACCTTGGCTAATCATAAGTCCGCCCTGAAGAGACACCGCCAGAGCCTCAAAAGCCGCGAGCGCAACAGAATGATGAAAACTCGAGTGAAAAACGCGATGAAGGCCGTGCGTTTGGCGATCGAGTCCAACGACGCCGAAGCCACGACCAAGGCTTTGCAGACCGCAACCTCCATTTTGGACAAGGCTGCGAGCAAGAAGATCATTCATTGGCGCACGGCGGCTAGAAAGATTTCTCGGTTGAGCGTCGCCGCCAACGCGATTTAGCTCCTACGCACCTCGTTCAGTCACGAAGGCCCGTCATGATGCTGCATGACGGGCTTTTTGTCGTGGCGCGCCCGGCTGGGCGCACCATGTAAAAGGGTCCGCCGGCATGAAGCCGGCGGACCCTTTTACAGACTGATTCCATTTCAAGACGGGTCCTGCTTCTGGGAGCGCGGGCGTCCCGCCCGCATGAGAGCGACCAAGATGGCCGCTCTCCCAGGGATGATTCGTGTTTGATCAAGAAACGGAATTATTTGCTTTCGTGCAGATCCTCGCCAATTTCCTGAAGCAGGGATTTGATCACGGCCAGTTTGTCGCGGTGCTTCCCGTCCAGACGTTGGTCCAGGTCCTGGGCGGCGTGGGCCATGTCCTTGACCTGGTTTTCCATGGCCATGTTCGTGGTCTTGCGCGGCAGGGTGTTCAGTTCCGTGACCTTGCCGTCAAGGACGGTGTGGCGGCTGTCCAGGTCGAGCACGGCCTGGTTCAGGCTTTTGAGTTCCTCGATCTCGCGGCCCAGGCCGGTCACGTTTTGCTGCAAGGCATAGAAAAAGACGAAAAGCAACAGCAGCGCGGCCGTGGCGATGCCCACCGCGATCCGATCCGTTCCTATTTTTTCCTTCAGATCCATGATTCCTCCCCGCGATCCGCGCGCGACCTAATTGATGAGGGCCTGCAGGGGCGCGGGAATGGCCCCGCCCCGGCCGATGAAGCCGGCGGACACGCCGTTGCTGCGCACGGACATGATTTCCGCCTCGCCGAGCAGGCCGCCGAAAAAGACCTTGTCGCCGGCCTTTTTGCCTGGCACCGGAATGAGCCGGGCCGCCGTGGTTTTCTTGTTGATCATGCCGATGGCCATTTCGTCGGCGATGATTCCGGACAGGGTTTCGGCCGTGGTGTCACCGGGCAGGGCGACCATGTCCAGGCCCACGGAGCAGACCGAGGTCATGGCTTCGAGCTTCTCCAGGCACAGCTGTCCGCCGGCTGCGGCGGCCGCGATGTTCAGGTCCTCGCTGACCGGAATGAACGCGCCGCTCAGGCCTCCGACGCGGGAACTGGCGAAGGCCCCGCCTTTTTTCACGGCGTCATTGAGCATGGCCAGGGCGGCCGTGGTGCCGGGCACGCCGATGGCGCCCAGGCCCAGGGACTGGAAAATCTCGCCCACGCTGTCCCCGACATTGGGCGTCGGAGCCAGGGACAGATCGACGATGCCGAATTCCACGCCCAAAAGCCGAGCCACCTCGCGTCCGATGATCTCCCCGACCCGGGTCACCTTGTAGGCCGTGCGCTTGATGACATCGGCCAACTCGCCCAGGTGCGCGCCGGGATTGTCGGCCACGGCCCGATCGATGGCCTTCCTGACCACGCCAGGGCCGCTGACCCCGACGTTGATGACCGAGCTGGCCTCGCCCACGCCAAGATAGGCCCCGGCCATGAAGGGAACGTCCTCGGGGATATTGGCGAAAACGACCAGCTTGGCGCAGCCCAGGCCGTCGCGGTCCTTGGTGCGCTCGGCCGTGGCCTTGATGGTCCGGCCCATGAGGGCCACGGCGTCCATGTTGATGCCGGCGCGGGTGGTGGCCACATTGATGGACGAGCACATGCGGTCGGTCACGTCCAGGGCCTCGGGAATGGCCTCGATCAGGGCCAGATCGCCCTTGGCCAGGCCCTTCTCGACCAGGGCGCCAAATCCGCCGATGAAATCGACCTTCACGTCCTTGGCGGCCCGATCCAGGGTCTTGGCCACCTCGACCATGCCCCGGCTGTCGAAGGGCGCGGCGGCCACGGCGATGGGGCTGACGGAAATACGCTTGTTGACCACCGGAATGCCGTAACGGTCGCCGACCTCGTCGCAGACGGCGACTAAGTCCTTGGCCAGACTGGTGATGCGGGTATAAATGGCGTCGGTGAAGCGAGACAGATCGTGGGAGGCGCAATCCAGAAGGCTCACGCCCAGGGTCACGGTGCGCACGTCCAGATTCTCGTTCTTGATCATGGACAGGGTGGAGAGAACTTCGCGGTCGTTGAGCATTCCGGGTCTCCTAAATGCGGTGAATCGTTTCAAAGATGTCGCGGTGCTGGACGGAAACATCCAGCCCGAACCCGGAACAGGCGTCCTGCATGACCTGGCGCAGACGGCGATGGTCAACGGTCTGGGGCATGTCGACCTCGAAAATCATGATCATTTCGTCCACGCCGCCGTCCTGGGTGATGATGGCCCGGAAATTGGTCACGTTGCAGGACAGGGAGGCGATGGCCGTGGTCACGGCGGAAATAGTGCCCGGCTTGTCCACTCCCCGCGTGGTGATGACAAAGGGCTGGCTCGCGCTGGTCTTGGACGCGGTCGCCGCCGTCATGGGCCGCAGGTGGGCGCTCAGCTCCAAGGAATCCAGGGACTGGTTCAGGGCTTGGCCGATTTCCTCCAGGGGACGGTTTTCCGGATTGAGCACGATGAAAATGGACGCGAACTCGGTCTGCAGAATGGTCTGGCTGACATCCTCGATGTTGCAGCCGTGGTTGAACAAAATGGTCGATATGTTTGCCAGGATGCCCGGCTTGTCTTTTCCGATGACGGAAAGCACGAATTTTTGCATGAATTTTTCAACCTCCCAAAAAAGTCCTGTTCTTTTGCGCGGGGGCGGCTGGAGCGTCAAGCCTTTTACGGCTCTGGCCAAGGCGGGCGGGATGGGCTAGGGAGCGCGCACACGACATCAACATGCGAGGTCCCCATGACACATATCGGAACCCCTCTCTCCCCCTCGGCCACCAAGGTCCTCATGCTCGGCTCCGGCGAACTGGGCAAGGAAGTGGTCATCGAACTCCAACGCCTGGGCGTGGAAGTCATCGCCGTGGACCGCTATGACAACGCCCCGGCCATGCAGGTCGCCCACCGCTCCTACTCCGTGTCCATGCTGGACGGAGCGGCCCTGCGCCGGATCATCGAATCCGAGAAACCGAATTACATCGTGCCCGAGATCGAGGCCATCGCCACGGACACCTTGGTGGAGCTGGAAGCCGAGGGCTTCACGGTCATCCCCACGGCCCGCGCCGCCAAGCTGACCATGAACCGCGAGGGCATCCGCCGCTTGGCCGCCGAGGAACTGGGTCTGGCCACCTCGCCCTATCGCTTCGCCGAGACCCACGAAGAATATTTGTCCGCCATCGCGGCCGTGGGCATGCCCTGCGTGGTCAAGCCGATCATGAGTTCGTCCGGCAAGGGCCAATCCGTGGTCAAGACCGCGGACGATATCGAAAAATCCTGGACATACGCCCAGGAAGGGGGCCGCACCGGCGCGGGCAAGGTCATTGTCGAGGGATTTGTCGATTTCGACTATGAAATCACCCTGCTCACGGTCCGCCACGTTGGCGGCGCGACCTTCTGCGCGCCCATCGGCCACTACCAGAAAGACGGCGACTACCAGCAGTCCTGGCAGCCCCAGCCCATGAGCGAAGCCGCCCTGGCCGAGGCCAAGCGCATGGCCGAGGCCGTGACCAGCGCCTTGGGCGGGCGCGGCATTTTTGGCGTGGAGCTTTTCGTCAAGGGCGACATGGTCTATTTCAGCGAGGTTTCGCCCCGCCCCCATGACACGGGCCTGGTCACCCTCATCTCCCAGGATCTGTCCGAATTCGCCCTGCACGCCCGGGCCATTCTGGGTCTGCCCGTGCCGGTCATCCGCCAGCATGGACCGTCGGCGTCGAGCGTGATCCTGGTCGAGGGCGCGTCAAACCAGGTCAGCTTTGGAGGTCTGGACGCAGCCTTGGCCGAGCCGGACACGGATCTGCGCCTCTTCGGCAAGCCGGAAGTTTCGGGCAAGCGGCGCATGGGCGTGGTCGTGGCCAGGGACGAAACCGTGGAACGCGCCGTGGACAAGGCCAAACGCGCGGCCGCAGCGGTCACGGCCACGTTGTGAAAAATCGTCGCGAGAGTCCGGACCATGCTTCCGCGCATGTCCGGACTTTTTCGATACGTCGCACCCATTTCATTTTTTCATGAAAAAATCCCTGCGCCCCCTGGGCACCGTTCTTATCCTCTGTC
>CAYLNA010000037.1:0-5680 GCA_964384665.1 uncultured Desulfovibrionaceae bacterium
CCGAAGACGCTCCCTTTGTCATCACGAGATAAACCCGCCTATTTGGCCTTTCCGGCTTTCCAGGCTTCGATCAGCTTGTCGTAGTCAACCGTCTCGCCCTTGGGCTTTTCGTTGGCCAGCTTGGGCTTGGGAGCGCCGGGCTGGTCGAGCCAGTACTGCTCGTCCTGGGGCTTGTTCAGCTTGGGACCGCATTCGCCCTGGACATTGGCGCGTTCCAGGCGTTCCAGGATCTTGTCCTGTTCGGCGGCCAGATTGTCCATGGCTGTTTCAGGGGTGACTTCACCGGCCACGGCTTCACCGATGTTCTGCCACCACAGCTGGGCCAGCTTGGGGTAGTCGGGCACGTTGGTGCCGGTAGGCGTCCAGGCCACGCGGGCCGGGCTGCGGTAGAATTCCACCAGACCGCCGAGCATGGGGGAGCGCTCGGTAAAGGACTTGTCGCGGATGTCGGAATCGCGGATCGGGGTCAGGCCGACGTGAGCCTTTTTCAGCGACGTGGTCTTGGCTACGCAGAACTGGGCGAAGAGCCAGGCGGCCTTGCGGCGATCAAGCGGGGTGGACTTCAAGAGTGTCCAGGAACCGCAGTCCTGATAACCGAGTTTCTGACCTTCTTCCCAGTACGGGCCGTGGGGGGACGGAGCCATGCGCCACTTGGGCGAGCCGTCTTCGTTGACCACGGGCGTGCCCTTCTCGACCATGGAAGCCGTGAAGGCGGTGTACCAGAAGATCTGCTGGGCTACGTTGCCCTTGGCCAAACTCGGCAGGGACTGGTAAAAGTCCATACCCAGCGCGCCGGGAGGGGCGTAGAGGCGCAGCCAATCCATGTACTTGCGCAAGGCGTACTTGGCGGCCGGACCGTTGGTGTCGCCGCCGCGGGCCACGCTGGAACCGACGGGACGGCAACCGTCCACGCGGATGCCCCACTCATCGACGGGCACGCCGTTGGGAATGCCCTTGTCGCCGGCGCCGGCCATGGACAGCCACGCGTCGGTGAAGCGCCAGCCCAGATCGGGAGCCTTCTTGCCGTAGTCCATGTGCCCGTAGATGGCTTTGCCGTCGATTTCCTTGACGTCGTTGGTGAAGAACTCGGCGATGTCCTCATAGGCGGACCAGTTCACCGGCACGCCCAGTTCATAGCCGTACTTGGCCTTGAACTTGGCCTTGAGTTCGGGGCGCTGGAACCAGTCGTAGCGGAACCAATACAGGTTCGCGAACTGCTGGTCGGGCAACTGGTACAGTTTGCCATCGGGACCCGTGGTGAAGGATTTGCCCATGAAATCGTCGATATCCAGAGTAGGCAGGGTCACGTCCTTGCCCTCGCCGGCCATCCAGTCGGTCAGGTTGACGACCTGCCCATACCGGAAGTGGGTGCCGATGAGGTCGGAGTCGTTGACGTAGCCATCGAAGACGTTTTCGCCGGACTGCATCTGGACCTGGAGCTTCTCGATGACATCGCCTTCCTGGATCAGGTCGTGGGTGACCTTGATGCCGGTGATCTCATAGAAGGCTTTGGCCAGAACCTTGGACTCGTACTCGTGGGTGGGGATGGTTTCGGAGACGACCTTGATCTCCATGCCCTTCATGGGGGCGGCGGCCTTGATGAACCATTCCATTTCCTTCATCTGCTCGTCCTTGCCGAGCGTGGAGGGCTGGAACTCTGAATCGATCCATTTTTTCGCCGCCGCCTTCTGGGCCGCCTCATCGGCTAGGCCAGGGGTGGTGACGCCCAGGAATGCCGCCATCAGCATCCCGGTCAAGAGAACACGTCGAACTTGCATACGGACCTCCATTTGCGGTTATACCAACAAACCCCAAAACGCCGTTTCCGCCTCTTTCCCGAACACCGCGCAAGTGCCCTAATCTCAGCCCCAGCGCATGATGGTGACGAGAAAAAAAACGGATATCACAGTAGCGATCCAGACGGCCATTTCCGTCAGGCCCAGCCAGGCCAGATGGATGTAGGCGCTGCCCAGAAGGCTTATGAACAGACGGTCTCCCCGGGTGGTGACGATGGGCAGGAAACCCCGGCGGGCGATGCTCGGGGACATGATCTGCCACACGGTCATGCCGATGAGCATGAGCACGATGAAGGTGAAAAAGCCGGCCGTGACCGGCGTCCAGGCCATCCAGTCGATATTCATGACGCCTCTCTCCTAGACCCGGCCCAAGGCGAATCCCTTGGCCAGGTGGTTGCGGACAAACCAAATAACCAAAGCGCCGGGCACGATGGTCAGGATGCCGGCCGCAGCCAGCAGGCCCCAGTCCAGACCCGAGGCGCTGACCGTGCGGGTCATGGTGGCGGCGATGGGCTTGGCCACCGTGGTGGTCAGGGTGCGGGCCAGCAGCAGTTCGACCCAACTGAACATGAAACAGAAGAAGGCGGTCACGCCGATGCCGGCCCGGATGAGCGGGATGAAGACGGCCAGGAAAAAGCGCGAAAAGGAGTAGCCATCGATGAAGGCCGTCTCGTCGATCTCACGCGGCACGCCCGACATGAAGCCTTCCAGGATCCAGACCGCCAGGGGCACGTTGAACAGACAGTGGGCCAGGGCCACGGCGATGTGCGTGTCGATGAGATTGAAAGTCGAATAGAGTTGGAAGAACGGCAGCAGGAAGACCGCCGGAGGGGCCATGCGGTTGGTCAGCAGCCAGAAGAAAACGTGCTTGTCTCCGATGAAGCGGAAACGCGAGAAGGCATAGGCCGCCGGCAGGGCCGTGACCAGGGAGATGACCGTGTTGATGCTGACGTAGATGATGGTGTTGATGTAGCCCGAGTACCAGGACGGATCCGAGAAGATCTTGGCGTAATTGTCCAGGGTCATGGAATGCGGAAAGAGCTGGAAGGAGCGCATGATGTCCGCGTTGGTGCGCAGGCTCATGTTCAGCATCCAGTAAATGGGCAAAAGCAGCACCACCAGATAGAAAACAAGGACGAAATGGCGTTTTCTCATGACTTGTCCCCCGTGCCCACGGCCTGCAGGGCCTGATAGAAGAGCCAACAGAAGAGCAGGACGATGAGGAAGTAGATGATGGAGAAGGCCGCAGCCGGCCCGAGATCCATGGCCGTGGACAGCTTGACCAGATAGATGGACAGGAAGGTCGTGGCGTTGCCCGGCCCGCCGCCGGTGAGCACGAAGGGCTCGGCGTAGATCAGAAAGCTGTCCATGAATCGCAACAACACGGCGATGGTCAGCACGCCGCGCATCTTGGGCAGCTGGATGTAGCGGAACACGGCCCAACGACTGGCCCCGTCTATCTTGGCCGCCTGATAGTACGCCTCGGGAATGGAACGCAGACCCGCATAGGCCAGCAGAACCACCAACGGCGTCCAGTGCCAGACCTCCATGAGCATGACCGTGACCCAGGCGTGGACGGGATTGGCGGTGTGGTCGAAGGCCAGCCCCAGGCTGTTGATGGCTGCTCCGAACAGACCAATGTCCGGACGGGTGAAGATGATCCAGATGGTTCCGATGACGTTCCAGGGAATGAGCAGCGGCAGGGCCAGAAGCACCAGACTGGCCGAGGCCGTCCAGCCCTTCTGGGGCATGGTCAGGGCGATGCCGATACCCAGCGGGATTTCGATCAGGAGCACCATCCCGGAAAAGGCGAGCTGCTTGAGCAGGGCGTCGTGCAGGCGCGGGTTGGTCAGCATGTCGCGAAACCATTCCGCGCCGACAAAAATGCGCTGTCCGGGCCCCAGGATGTCCTGGACCGAGTAGTTGACCACGGTCATGAGCGGGACCACGGCGCTGAAGGCCACGATGACAAAGACGGGCAGGATCAAAAACCAGGCCCTGTTGTTTTCCCATTTATCCACGCCCACCTCCTACTTGACCAGATACTGGTCGCGAAAAAGCTTGGTCCGCTCGGGCGGAAAGACGATCCAGCAGCTGTCGGACGGAATGGCCCGTCCCTCGGGCACGCGGGCCTTGAGTCGGGCGCAGCCCGAGACCACGGTCACGATGCGGGTGCTGCCCTCGTTCTCAACCGAGGCGATGCGCCCGGCCACGGCCCCTTCCCGCTCCTGGCCAGCCAGCTCCAGATACAGGGGGCGGATGCCGATCTGGAAGCTCCCCGCTCCGGCCTTGGCCGCCACGGCCGGGTCCAGAGGGATGCGGCCGCAGTCCATGACGGCCATGCTCCCGTCCACCGTGCATGGAATGAGATTCATGCCCGGACTGCCGATGAAGTAGCCGACAAAGGTATGGGCCGGGTCCTCAAAGAGTTCGTCGGGCGCGCCGATCTGCAGCAGGGCTCCGTCGTACATGATGACGATCTTGTCGGCGAAGGTCATGGCCTCGGTCTGATCGTGGGTGACGTAGATCAGAGTCAGGCCGAACTGTTTGTGGATTTCCTTGAGCTTGCGGCGCAACTGCCATTTCAGGTGCGGGTCGATGACGGTCAGGGGCTCGTCGAACAAAATGGCGGCCACGTCCTTGCGGACCAGCCCCCGGCCCAGAGAAATCTTCTGCTTGGCGTCGGCGGCTAGGCCGCTGGCCCGCCGGCTCAGGAATGGACTCAGATCCAGGATCTCGGCGATCTCGTGGACGCGGCTCTTGACCTCGGCCTCGTCCACCTTGCGGTTGCGCAGGGGAAAGGCCAGATTGTCAAAAACCGTCATGGTGTCGTAGAGCACCGGAAACTGAAAGACCTGGGCGATGTTGCGTTTCTCCGGTGGCAATGTGGTCACGTCCCGGCCGTCGAAAAGCACCCGGCCATGACTTGGGGTCAGCAGGCCCGAGATGACGTTCAGCATGGTCGTCTTGCCGCAGCCACTGGAGCCCAGCAATGCGTAAGCGCCGCCATCCTCCCAGACCGTATGCACTTTCTTCAGTGCGTAATCGTCCTCGCTCGTGGGATTTGCCCGATAACTGTGGGCGATGTTTTCAAGCTCGATTTGTGCCATAAAAACCCTCGGTTACGCGCCCGTGGCGCATGTGTCGGGACAGGCCGGCGCTTTGACCAGCCTGTCGTCCTCGCCGAAAACATAGACGTCGCAGGGGCGGACGAACACCGAAACCTCCTGCCCGACCTTGAAGGACCGCACCCCCTGTTCTTGCAAGACCAGGGACCGGTTGCGGTAATGGAAATGGACGAAGGTCTCGGAGCCGTTGATCTCGGCCAGTTCGACCACGGTGCGGATCTCCACGTCATCAATGGTCTTGCGGGACAGATTGAAGTGGTGGGAGCGGATGCCGAACTTGTACGTGCCGGGCGTCAGGTCGCGCAGATGTCCGGTCAGGGGCAGGTCGATGCCGATACGCAAATGGGCCTTGTCGGTGCCGACCTCTGCGGTGATGAAATTGATGGGCGGATCGCTGAAGACCTCGGCCACCTGGGTCGTGGCCGGATTGTGATAGACCTCGGCCGTGGGCCCGGTCTGAAGCACCCGGCCCTCGTGCATGACGATAATGTTGCCGCCGAGCATGAGGGCTTCGGTCGGCTCCGTGGTGGTGTACACGACCACGGAATCGCGCTGGCCGAAAATCTGCTGCAATTCGTCGCGCAGCTCCTCGCGCAGCTTGTAGTCGAGGTTGACCAACGGCTCGTCGAGCAGCAGGAGGTGGGCCTCCTTGACCAGGGCGCGGGCGATGGCCGTGCGCTGCTGCTGCCCACCGGACAATTCCGCCGGCAGACGCGAAAGCAACGGCTCCAGATGCAGCATGCGGGCCGTCTCCAG
>CAYLNA010000037.1:5780-9918 GCA_964384665.1 uncultured Desulfovibrionaceae bacterium
GGGTGCGTCCGAGCAGGACGTAGCGTTGGCCGGATTCGAAACTGAGCGAAACATCCTTGAGATGCATTTCGCCGTCGACGATTCTCTCTATGGAATCAAGCTGAAGCCCCATGCGGCTCCTCCGTGGGCAGGGTGAGACAACGGCGCAAGAAGAAGCCCCGTGTCATGTTCGCCTGCCTGTAACAGACGCGATAAATTTTCTCAACCGAAAAAGAAAGATTGGTCAGCCAACCTGTTTTTTCGAAAATGTTCAGTCTACCCCGCGTTTTCCCCGCCCACGTGCAATTCCACATTCCCCCGCTTCATCTGTTCCAGGACGCTGGCTGGCGGCGTCCTGTCCGTGAACAGGGCGTCGATTTCCTCGATGTTGCCCAGGCGGACCATGGCGTTGCGACCGAACTTGGTGTGGTCCGTGACCAGGAAGGTCCGGCGGGAGTTCTCCATGATGGCCCTGGCCGCCCGGACCTCGCGGTAGTCGAAGTCCAGCAGGGTGCCGTCCATATCAATGCCGCTGATGCCGATGATGCCGAAATCCACCTTGAACTGGCGGATGAAATCCAGGGCCGCCTCGCCGACGATGCCGCCATCGTGGTGACGGATCAGGCCGCCGGCCACGATGATCTCCACCTCGGAATTGCCGGTCAGAATGGAGGCCACGTTCAGGCTGTTGGTGATGACCCGCAAATTCTTGTGTCCGCCCAGGGCCCTGGCCACCTCCTCGGTGGTGGTGCCGATGTTGATGAACAGGGACGACCGGTCGGGAATGGCATCGGCCACCATGCGCCCGATGCCCTTCTTTTCGGTCAGGCAGAGCACCTTGCGGTCGCGATAGTCCATGTTCTCGGTGCTCAGACCGGGCCCGGCCCCGCCATGGTAGCGCTGAAGCAGGCCCTTGGCGCTCAGGGTATTGATGTCCCGGCGCACGGACTGGGGCGTGATGCCGAAGTGGTCGGCCAGGGCCTGAATGGTGACGAATCCCGCCTCCCGGACCATGCGGATCATCTCGGCATGGCGTTGCCGGACCGTGACATGCCGGGCCCCGGTATCTTCGTCCTCAACGCCGTTACGTACCTCGCTCATACTGTATCCTTTCGTTTTCGAACATTAAATTCAACTTTGTGTCGTTTTAAGAAAAAATATCTGGCAAAATCGGGCGCTTCACGCTAGCATACGCCCCGAAATGCAAATCCGATTCGCCCATGCCTTAACGCGCCTTTTCACCCAAGGCCAGCCCGATTTGCAGACCACGCAGTCACGCCCGGCATACGGCATGATCATTCGCTTTGTTCGTTTTCACTCATGTTCAGATCGAGAAACGCCATGACCACTCTGCACACCCCGGTTCTCATTATCGGCGCGGGCGCCACCGGCGCGGGTCTGCTCCGCGACCTCGCCCTGCGTGGGGTATCCGCGCTGCTCATCGAGCAGCGCGACGTCAATTCCGGCGCGTCCGGCGGCAACCACGGCCTGCTGCACAGCGGGGCCCGTTACGTGGCCTCGGACCGCGAAGCCGCCATGGAATGCCACGAAGAAGGCGAGATCCTGCGCCGTTTGGCCCCGCAGTGCATCGAGGACACCGGCGGGCTGTTCGTGGCCGTGCGCGGCGACGACGAAAACTACGTCGCGGACTTCGCCGGGCTGTGCGCCGCAAGCGGCGTCCCCTGCCGGGGCCTGGACATCGCCACGGCCCGCGCCATGGAACCGGCCCTGTCGGAAGCGACCATCGCGGCCTTCGCGGTGCAGGACGGAGCCGTGGACCCGTTCATGCTTTCCCTGGACAACATTGCCCAGGCCCTGTCCCTGGGCGCATCCTTCCGGCGCAACCTGGCCGCCGTCGGCATGGATCTCGGGGCGGACGGCATCACCCGGGTGCGCTGCCGGGACGTCACCACCAGCGAGGAAATCGTCATCGAGGCCGGCCTGGTCATCAACGCCGCCGGGGCCTGGGCCGGACGTATCGCGGCCCTGGCCGGAGCGCATATCAACATCCTCTATTCCATGGGGAGCCTCCTGATCACCCAGGACCGCATCGCCACGCGGGTCATCAACCGCCTGCGCAAGCCGTCCGACGCCGACATCCTCGTGCCCGGCGGCACGGTCTCCATCCTGGGCACCACGTCCATCCGCGTGGCCTCGCCCGACGGCTGCCGTCCCAGCGCGGCCGAAGCCGACCGCATCATCGACGACGCCAGGGCCATGCTGCCCATCCTGGAGCGCACCCGCTACATCCGCGCCTACGCCGGGGTGCGTCCCCTGGTCTCCCTGGGTCCGGCCGGGGACGACCGGTCCGTGAGCCGTGGATTCGCCCTCATCGACCACGCCGAGGGCGGAGTGGACAATTTCATCACCATCACCGGAGGCAAGCTGACCACCTACCGCCTCATGGCCGAAAAGGCCGCCGACCTGGCCTGCGCCAAGTTGGGCGTCGCCGCGCCCTGCCGGACGCGGACCGAACCCCTGCCCGCCTCCACCCTGGGCCAATGGACCGAGCCCGGCAAAGGCCCAAAAACCTGGGTGGACAGCAGGACCGAGGACGACATCGTGCTGTGCGAGTGCGAGATGGTCTCGCGGAGCGTCATCGACAGCATCGTGGACGAGGCCGGGGCCATGCGCGGCCGGTCCATGCTCAAAGCCATCGGCATGCGCAGCCGCGTGGGCAAAGGCCCCTGCCAGGGCGGATTCTGCGGGCCGCGCGTCACCGGTCACCTCTACGAGCGGGGCATGGTCCGCGCCCAACAGGGCCTGGCCGAGCTGAAGACCTTCACCGAACGCCGCTGGCGCGGTTTTTCCCCCATCCTGTGGGGAGCGCCGCTGATGCAGGCCGACCTGCAGGAGGCCCTGTACTGCGGGGCTATGGATCTTGAATTCGGCCCGCCTCCATCCACCAGGGACGAGGACGGAAAATGCATCGCGGTCACCAAGGAGCAGGCATGAACACCTACGATGTCATGGTCATCGGCTCCGGCTTCGCCGGCATGGCCGCCAGCCTCTTCGCGGCTCAGTCCGGCCTGTCCGTGGTCCAGACCGGAGCCTCGGGCGGCATCGACTTCAGCACCGGATTCATTGATCTGCTGGCCGTGCATCCCATGGCCGAACTGCGCGTCTGGTCCGACCCCTTCGCGGCCCTGGAGGCCCTGCGCCGGGACCTGCCCCGGCACCCGTACGCCCATGTCAGCGACGACGAGATCCGCGAGGCCCTGGACGGGTTCACCGCGTTCCTCGGCGGCCAGGGCCTGTGCTACACGGGGCGGCCGGGCCAAAACACCGCCACCCTGACCACGGCCGGAACCGTCAAACCCACCTACCTGTTGCCCTGCTCGGCCTGGAACGGGGTGGATGCTCTGGCGGCCAAAGCGCCGACCCTGCTCGTGGATTTTCACGGACTCAAAGGGATTTCCGCCCGGCAGATCGCCGAGGTGCGCTCGGACTGGCCGGGCCTGCGTGCGGTCCGGGTGCGCTTTCCGGGCGCGAGCGGGGAACTCTACCCCGAGCACATGGCCTGGAGCATGGGCGAACCCACCCGCCGCCAGGAACTGGCCGCCGTGGTCGCCCCGCTGGTGGGCGACGCGGAATACGTCGGCTTCCCGGCCATGCTGGGCATGACCGACACGGCCGCCATCCTGGCCCACATGGAGGAATTGCTGGGACGCAAGGTCTTCGAAGTCCCGACCCTGCCCCCGTCCATCGCCGGCCCCAGGCTGCGCGCCGCCTTTGACCGGGGGCTTCCGGCCCTGGGCGTGCGCACCCACACCCAGAAGCTGGTGACCGGCGTGGAAACGACGGACGACGGCTTCGTCTT
This sequence comes from uncultured Desulfovibrionaceae bacterium, assembly GCA_964384665.1. GTDB lineage: Bacteria > Desulfobacterota > Desulfovibrionia > Desulfovibrionales > Desulfomicrobiaceae > Desulfomicrobium. Next base: position 9,580 of record CAYLNA010000037.1, read on the forward strand.
CACCGCCGGGCGCGGCTCAGGCCTGCGGATCACGACACGGGGGAGCATCCTGGCCAGCGGACGATTCTTCGGCAAGGGCCTTAAGGCCACCCGGCATGGTGTCAGCGAGGCGGTCTTCGATCTGCCCGTGACCCAGCCGGAACACCGCGATTCCTGGCACCGGGCCGAGTTTTTCGATCCGCGCGGCCACGAAATCAATCAGGCGGGCCTGGAAACCGATAACCGCCTGCGGCCCCTGGACGTCAACGGCGCGCCTTTCCATCCCCGGCTGTACGCAGCCGGGGCCATCCTGGCCCATCAGGACTGGATGCGCATGAAATGCGGAGCCGGGCTGGCCAT
>CAYLNA010000037.1:10018-13999 GCA_964384665.1 uncultured Desulfovibrionaceae bacterium
TATGGATTTCTTCTCCGCCGGACTCGGTCTGGCCGGCCTGAGTTTTGTCCTGGGCCTCGCCTGGCGTGTGCGTAGGCGTAGGCGGCGGAAGCTGCCCCTGCCGGCTCCGTCAGTTTCCCGCCCCGAACCCGGCCTGATCCAGGCCCTGACCTCCGGTCTGGCCGACATCGCGCTGTTGCGCCGCACCCTGCGCGGCGGCAAACTCCGCTGGGCCGGGCACACCCTCCTGCTGCTCGGCTTTCTGCCTCTGTTCGTCCTGCACGCCATGGACGGCATCGTGACCCGCCCCATTTTTTCCGGCTACGAGCCGACTCTGGAACCCTGGCAGTCCATGCGCAACGCCCTGGGCCTTGTCGCTCTGGCCGGTCTTGGTCTGCTGATCCGACACAGAGCCGCACGACTCAAGACGTTCAGCCGCGCCCAGGATTGGACCCTGCTCGGCCTCCTGGCCGCCCTGCTTGCCTCGGGCTTTTTCCTGGAAGCCGCCAAGATCGCCTCGCCCACGGATTTCGAACGCATGACGACCGACTATTTCCCCGAAGGCGAGCCCGAGGAAATCCTGGCCCTGAAAGCCTATTGGGCCACAAAAAACGGCGTGCGCTTCACCCAGCCCCTGCCGGCCACGGACGACGCGCTGGCCCAAGGCCGCGACCTGCACGAAGACCGCTGCGCCGCCTGCCATGCGCCCACGGCCACGGCCTTTGTCTCGCGTCCCCTCTCCCGGTTCCTCCCCGCGTCATCCGCCCCGTGGCTGGCATCCGGACTCTGGCATCTGCACGCCGGGCTGTCCTTCCTGCTTCTGGCCCTCATGCCCTGGGGCAAGTTCATGCATCCGCTGAGCACCCCGGCCAATCTGCTGCTCCGGGGCGGCCGGACGGACAGCCCAGGCAGCGCTCCGCGCGGCTTGGGCCTGGAGGCCTGCACCCGCTGCGGCCAGTGCAGCCTGCATTGCAGCGTGGCTCCCAGCCACCGCGTCCTGGGCAACCCCGACATCCTGCCCATGGACAAGCTGGCGGACCTGCGCGCCTGGCTGAGCGGCGAACTCGACGGCGCGTCCCTGGCGAACTTGGTGGAAGGCAGCCACATCTGCACCGAATGCCTGCGCTGCACCCAGATCTGTTCGGCCGGCATCGACCTGCACGATCTGTGGATGGCCTCCAAGAAGGCCCTGGCCGCGACGGGCCGGACCGGGGTGGACGGCGAAATCCGCAAGCGCGACGCCGGCCAATGGGCCAGGGACCTGGCCGCGCTCCAATTGGGCAAAATCGGCGGATCGGGCTCCGGTCTGGCCGATCGGGCCGAGTCCTTCTGGGGCTGCGTACAGTGCACGACCTGCACCAGCGTCTGCCCGGTGGTGGCCGTGAGCCCGGACCCAAGCCGCGACCTGGACCTCACCCCCCAACAGATCATGAACTGCCTGCGCATGGGCCTCAAGGCCCAGACCCTGGGCGCGCGCATGGTCTGGAGCTGCACGACCTGCTACAAATGCCAGGAGCACTGCCCCCAGGACGTGCCCGTGGCCGACATCCTGTACGAGCTGCGCCAACTGGGAGCCAAAGTCCTGCGCGACGCGGAGAAACGGCCATGAAATACGCCTATTTTCCCGGCTGCAAGATCGCCCACCACCTGCCCGCCCACGGAAAAAGCGTCGAGGCCGTCTGCGCCCGCCTCGGCATCGACCTGGTCAAGCCGGAATTTTCCTGCTGCGGCTATCCCGTGCGTCACGAGAGCCAGGACGCATCAAGCTATTCGGCCCTGCGCAACTTAGCCCTGGCCCAAAACCTGGGGCTGGATCTGATGACGCCCTGTAAGTGCTGCTTCGGAAATTTCCAGCATGCCCGACACCAGATCGCCCAGGATGAAAAGCTCCGCAAGCGCATGAACATTCTCCTTGGCGAAGAAGGGCTGGAACTGCCGGAGACAGTGCAGGCCCGGCATCTGCTTCAGGTTTTGGACGACAATCTGGAAACCGTGACGCGAGCCGTGCGCCGCCCGCTCGCAAAGCTCCGCGTGGCCTGCCATTACGGCTGTCACGCCCTGCGGCCCGAAGCCATCACCCATTTCGACGATCCCTTTGCCCCGACGATTTTCGAACGTCTGGTCGCCGCCACCGGCGCGACCACCGTGCCATGGGAACTGCGCCTGGAATGCTGCGGCCAGCCCCTGCGCGGCCGGGACGAGCGACTGTCCGGCCTGCTCATGGACAAAAAGCTGGCCAGCGCCACGGCCTCCGGGGCCGATGTTCTGGCCACGGCCTGCACCTATTGTCAGCTACAGTTCGAAGACGCGGGCGCGCGGCGGCCGGACGCGATTCCGGCCGTGCTCTTTCCGCAACTGCTGGGTCTGGCCCTGGGGATCGCTCCGGCCGAACTTGGCCTCGGCCCGGACGCGCTGTCCCGGCTTGATCGCCACTGATTTTTCCGTAGAGTCACGCATACATTTCAACCGCATCCCATCCGGAGGAGAACATGGCCCGCTACGTAGGCGCAGTCGACCAGGGAACCACCAGCAGCCGCTTCATCATCTTCGACGAGCACGGCCGCATCGTCGCCATGGATCAGAAGGAACACGCCCAGATCTACCCCAAACCGGGCTGGGTCGAGCACGACCCCATGGAAATCTGGAACAACACCCAGGACGTCATCCGGGGGGCCCTGGCCAAGTCCGGCATCAAGGGCTCGGAGCTGTCGGCCATCGGCATCACCAATCAGCGCGAGACCACCATCGTCTGGGACCGCTTCACGGGCAAACCGTTCTACAACGCCATTGTCTGGCAGTGCACGCGCACCCACGACATCTGCAAGGATCTCATGGCCGATGGCGGCCAGGACCGCTTCCGGGCCAAAACCGGCCTGCCCGTGGCCACCTATTTCTCCGGCCCGAAGATCCGCTGGATTCTGGACAATGCGCCCGAGGCCAGGGCCGCCGCCGACAAGGGCAACGCCCTGTTCGGCACCATCGAGACCTGGATCATCTGGTGGCTGACCGGCGGCCCCAAGGGCGGGGCGCACGTGACCGACGTGACCAACGCCAGCCGGACCATGCTCATGGATCTGAAAACCCTGGCCTGGGACGAAGAGATTCTTAAGATCATGGGCGTCCCGGCCTCCGGCCTGCCGCGCATCGTGCCTTCGTCCGACAGCGCCACCTGGGGCCCGACCTCCGAGGACGGACCGCTTGACGCGCGCGTGCCGGTCTGCGGGGCCGTGGGCGACCAGCAGGCGGCCCTGGTCGGCCAGACCTGCTTCGCGCCCGGCGAGGCCAAGAACACCTACGGCACGGGCTGCTTCCTGCTCATGCACACCGGCCACGAACCCATCCAGTCCCGGCATGGCCTGATCACCACCCTGGCCTATCAGTTCAGCGGGCGCAAACCATCCTACTGCCTGGAAGGGTCCATCGCCATCGCCGGAGCACTGGTGCAATGGCTGCGCGACAACCTGCAGATGTTTTCATCGGCCCCGGAAATCGAGACCCTGGCCCGCAAGGTCGAGGACACGGGCGGCATGTACATCGTGCCGGCCTTCTCCGGCCTGTACGCTCCCTACTGGCGGCCCGACGCGCGCGGAGCCATGGTCGGGCTGACCCGCTACATCAACCGCGACCACATCGCCCGGGCCGTGCTCGAAGCCACGGCCTACCAGACCAAGGACATCGTGGAGGCCATGAACAAGGACTCCGGCGTGGACCTCAAGACCATCAAGGCCGACGGCGGCATGGTCTTCAACGAACTGCTCATGCAGTTCCAGGCCGACATCCTGAACGTGCCCGTGGTCCGGCCCAAGGTCGCGGAAACCACCTGCCTCGGCGCGGCCTACGCCGCCGGCATCGCCTCGGGCTTCTGGTCCGGTCGCGAGGAACTCTACAACAACTGGGAAGAAGACAAACGCTGGATTCCGGACATGGATGAAGCCCGGCGCGCAGGCCTGTACACCGGCTGGCAAAAGGCCGTGACCCGGACCTTTGACTGGGTGGAGTGAG
>CAYLNA010000038.1:0-13538 GCA_964384665.1 uncultured Desulfovibrionaceae bacterium
CCTCGTTCCGCATGAATTTTTCCGGTATCTGCTCGTCGCGCCCTTTCCCCATCTGACCACCCTCAAGGTGTCCGGTCTGGCCTTTGTCTCTTGGGGCGAGGCGCAACTTCTTTTTGACCAGCCCGAGGCGGGGTGGACCGGCTGGGCCTGGATGCTTCTGGCTTGGCTATTTGTCTGGGGCGTGGCGCTTTGTCAGGCCGACGCCTTGTCTCGGTATCGGGAATTCCAGCGCGTGCGGCGCATGCTGGTTCGCCACGGCTTTTCTCCGCGCATCTTCCGGCTGGTGGCCGCGTCGCGCTGCCAGCGCGACGCGGCCTTGCAGGCGGCCCGAGAAATCGGGTGCACTCCCCAGGCCCGGCAGGTTTACCGGGATTTGGGCTATCGCTGGTATCACATCCTGCCCGACGCCATTGTCGCCAACCCTTTGTTCTTTTTCCATCCCCGCTTTCTGCGTTCGACCTTCATTCCCGCCAAACGTCGCCGCTCAGCTGGTTTTTGTCGTCCGCGCCACGGCCGTCAGCCCCTGCTCATGTCGGAAACGAACATGACCTGATCGAGGTCCGCCCGGTCCTCGTCCGGTGTTCCCGCGAACTGTCGGCTTGCCCGGCGCAGTGTGAAACGCTAGAAAAATCTTCGATACAGGATGGTCGGTGGGATGGTCGGTCCGTGCCGTTTTCGTGGCGCATTTTGTAACGCATGGCCGATCGCGTGCATGCATAATTTCGAGACGGGGTTTGTATGTCCTCAAATCAGCTTAGTGGTAAATCTTGTCATCACCATGTCGAGGTCGTCAAGAATGCCTGGAGGAATCTTGTCGTCGCCAACACGATAGACAGGGATTCCTTGCGTGACGAAATCGCGCTTTCCTGGGAACGTTGCATGCGTCGCAATGTTAGCCCGTACGCCAGCAGCTCCGTGATTCAAAGACGATCAAGTGATTTGAGCGACAGCGATGTCATCCTGAAGCTCATCGCCGAACCGTACATGCACAGCGTGCATGAGCATCTCAGCGGCCAGGGCTTCATCGTGGCGCTGACCAGCGCGCAGGGGGAGATTTTACACGTCCTCGGCGATCGGGTCATGCGCAATGTCGCCGAAAAGGCGTCCGTTGTGCCTGGCGGCAGCTTTTTGGAAAACATTCTTGGCACGACATCGCCAGGCATCTGCATCGAGAAAAAAATTCCCATTCAGGTGCTGAAGTTCGAACATTATTGCGATTTGTTTCACTCCTGGTGCTGCACGGCCGTGCCTATCTTCGACCAGTCCGGGAATTTTGTCGGCACGCTGGACGTGAGCAATCTGAATCGGGACACGCATCCCGCCTATCTGCTCGATTTCCTTTCCATGACGGCCCGGACCATCGGCCTGGAACTGAGCTATCGGGTGTTGCAGGGCGACTTCAAGAAAGCCTGCCACTACATCCGCGATCTCTTCGGTGGCTCCGACACCGGACCCGGCCGCGCCGGCGACGCGCCGCCACCGTACGAGGTCGCGCCTCCGGCCAATCCGGCCCGCGTCCGGTTCCGGGAGCACGACGTCCCGCCCGCGCGCGCCATGCGCGATGTCTCGCCGGAGATCGGGACTCGGGACGAGTGCGGCATTGTCCGCTACACCTTTGATGACTTCGTTCACGGCAACGCCATGATGCGGGATGTCGTGGGGGAGGCCCGGCGGCTCGCCGCGAGCGACATCAGTATCTTCATCGGCGGCGAAAGCGGGACGGGCAAGGAAGTGCTCGCCCAGGCGATCCACGCCGCCAGTCCGCGCCGGCGTCGGCCGTTTGTCGCCGTCAACTGCGCCAGTCTGCCCACGGAGCTGATCCAGAGCGAGTTGTTCGGCTATGTCGAAGGGGCGTTCACCGGCGCGCGGCGCAAGGGCCAGGTCGGGAAGTTCGAGCTGGCCCACGGCGGCACCCTGTTTCTCGACGAGATCGGGGATATGCCCCTGGACGTTCAGGCCAATCTCCTGCGCGTCCTGCAGGAGAAATACATCGTCCGCATCGGCGGGAGCCAACCCGTGCCCGTGGATGTCCGCGTCCTCTCGGCGACCAACAAGGACTTGTCGGCGGAAGTCGAGGCCGGGCGTTTCCGCCAGGACCTCTACTACCGGTTGGTCGTGCTCGACCTCGTCATTCCGCCGCTGCGGGAGCGGAGGGACGACATCTGGCCGTTGATCGAGCATTTCTCCCGGAAGATGTTGCCGAACTGCCACTATTCGGCCCTGACCTTCGCGGACGACGCCCGCCGCCTCCTGGAACGTCACGATTGGCCGGGCAATGTCCGCGAGTTGGAAAACGCCGTCGTGTACATGATGACCAAAACGTCCACGGGCCAGGTGCGCGTCGCGCACCTTCCGAGAACCCTCACGCGGTCGGCGTCGGCTGCGGACCCGTTTTCCATCAAGGATACTCAAAACTCCCTGATGCGCAACGTCCTACAGAGCAACAACAATAACATATCCAAGGCGGCGAAGCTGTTGGGCGTCAGTCGGTCGACCCTGTACCGCAGGATGAAGAAGACCGCCGAAGACGCCTAGGCCGGCCTTGCCGGCGCCGGGAGATCGCCGGAGTCGCCATGGCTGGAATTCATCCGGCCGCGTCGTGCGACCACGCGGGATGAAGGCGGGCGGCGCTCGGATGCGTGACGCAGTCCAACGGGGAAACGAGAAAAGCGCCTGGCGAGGCGCTTTTCTCGTTGTGAAGCGGGGGAATGATTATTCCTCGAACTGCCCGGTCCGCAGCAGGACCAGGGTGCAGGCGTGTTGCCAGGGGATGCCGGCCCGGTCCAGGGCGGATTGCAGGGGGGCGGATTCCGTGCCCGGATTCAAGATGACCCGGCCGGGCTTGAGGGCGAGGATGGCGTCCTGGAGCTGGGCGCTGCGTTCCGGGCCGACATAGAGAGTCAGGGTGTCCACGGGCCGGTCGATGCGGCCAAGGTCCGCGACCGCCGGCAGCTCCTCGATCACGGCGCGGCCCGGCGTGACCGGGATGACCTCGTGCCCGTACTCTTTCAGCATGCGCACGGCCTGATTGGAATAGCGTTCCGGCTTGTGGCTGGCGCCCAGGACGGCGACGGTCTGGCCCATGCTTACGCTCCGCTCTTGCGGCTGACCATGACCTTTGCCGGGCGCAGGAGGCGTTCCTTGAGCAGATAGCCCTTTTGCAGCATCTGGCAGACGGTGTTCTCGTCCAGGTCGTCGCGTTCCATCTGCCCCAGGGCCTCGTGGCGGGCCGGGTCAAAGGACGTGTCCACGGCCGCGATCTGCTCCAGGCCGTGCTTTTTCATCGTGTCGAGGAAGATGTTCATGGTCATTTCCACGCCCATGACCAAATCCTTGCAGGCGTCGAGCTGTTTGCCGTGGGTCAGGGCCAAATCGAGGTTGTCGATGACCGGGATGATCTCCTCCAGGATGGAGGAGGTGGCGAATTTGCAGTATTCGTCCTTTTCCCGGAGCAGGCGTTTCTTGAAATTCTCGCTGTCGGCCAGGACGCGCAGGTTTTCCTTCTTCAACTCCTCGATATCGGCCAGGGCCTTGGCGTACAGTTCTTCCAGGGTGGGTTCCGGGGTCTCCTCGGCCGCCGTTTCCTCGGCGAGCACTTCTTCCGGGGTCTGGGCCTCGTTTTCCTTAGTGGACATGAAAAACTCCTGATCCTTGAAATATTTGAATAGACGTTTCACGGTGATCCCTAGAACCGGGATTTGAGGCACTGACTAAGTATTTGGGCCGCGAAGTCAACCATGGGCACGATACGGGCATAGTTCATGCGCACCGGGCCGAGCACGGCCAGTGCCCCGTGGCTGGAGGCGTGGGCGCTGTAGGCGGAGGCGACCAGGGAGCAGCCGTCGAGTCCGGGCATGTCGTATCCCATGCTGACCGAAACCGTCGCGCCGGCCGAGGTTTTGTCGAGCAGTTCCAGCAGGCGGGAGCGTTCCTCGATCAGGCGCAGCAGCTCCTGGATGGTTTCCAGGTCCGTGAATTCGGGCTGGGTGGCCAAGTGGCTGGTTCCGCCGACAAAGACTTCGGGCTGTTCGTCCTCGGTCATGGTCTGGGCGGCCAGCTCCCAGGCCCGGCGGTAGGCGTCCAGGGTGGCCTGGGCGCGGTGCAGTTGGCGCAGGATCTCGGCCCGTACTTCCTGGGTGGCGCGGCCCTCGAACAGGCTGTTCAGGTAATTGCCGAAGCGGATGAGTTCGTCGCCGCCGAGGTCCTCGTCCACTTGGAGCAGGCGGTTGCTGATCAGGCCGCCCTGCAAAACGAGCACGGCCATGACCATTCCGGGCCGCAGCAGGACGAAGTCGATCTGCCGCCAGCGGGCCAGATCCTGGCGCGGGGCCATGACCACGCAGACCTGCCTGGTCAGGGAGGACAGGGCCTGGGCCGCGCGGCGCAAGATCTGCGGCAGCTCGGCCGCGCCGGGCAGGATGTGGTCCTGCAGCCGGGATTGGTCCCGACGGGGGAGGGGACAGGTTTGCAGGACCTGGTCCAGATAATAGCGGAAACCCTGGATGGACGGCGCGCGACCGGCCGAGGCGTGGGGCTGGCGCAGGTAGCCCTTTTCCGTCAAGGCCGCCATGGTCGCGCGCAGGGAGGCCGGACTCAGGCCCAGGTCGGGAGCGATGGTCTGGGAGCCGACCGGCTGGGCGGTTTCGACATAGCGTTCGACCACGGCGGTCAGGACGGCGGTTTCGCGCTTGCCGAGAATCATGGCTGGCATTCTTCCCTGGAGAACAGGAATTCGCGCAGGGCCTGGACCCAGGGCCGGGGAGTGAGACCCGTGGCGGCCGTGAAGGCGCTCAGGTCCAGGACCGAATAGGCCGGGCGGCAGGCTTTTTGCGGGTACTCGGCCGAGGTGATGGGCTTGATGCGGCAGGGCAGGTCCGCGCACTGCACGGCCTCGGTGGCCAGTTCGCACCAACTGGCCCGGCCGGAGTTGGCCAGATGGAAGAGGCCCGAGGCCCCGCTTTCGAGCAGGGCCAGGCTGTTCACCGCCAAGTCCGGGGTGTAGCTGGGGCTGCCGACCTGATCGTGGACCACGGACAGTTCCGGCCGGGTCTGGGCCAGTTCCAGGATGCGGGTCACGAAGTTGATCTTGCACGGACCAAAGAGCCAGGACGTGCGGATGATGAGCAGCTTGGGCAGGTTCAGGGCCAGCAGTTCGCGTTCGCCCTGGAGCTTGGTCTGGCCGTAGACCGAACGCGGGTCGGTTGGGTCCTCGGTGGTGTAGGGGCTGGTCTTTTTGCCGTTGAAGACGAAATCCGTGCTGTAGTGGACCAGGGCCGTTCCCGTGGCGTGGACGGCCTTGCCCAGGATGAGCGGGAGTTGGCGGTTGAGGCGGGCGGCCTCGGCCGGTTCGTCCTCGGCCTGGTCGACCTTGGTGTAGGCCACGGTGTTGAAGAGCACGTTGGCCTGGGCGGCCGCGAGATAAGCTTCCACGGCCGGGCGGTCGAAGAGGTCCAGGTCCGCGCGGCCTGGCGCGTGCACGGTCCAGCCGCGCGCGGTCAGGACAGCGGCCAGGGACTGACCCAGCAGTCCTGTCTTGCCGCCCAACACAACGGCGTTCATGCCTGCCTCGTCGCGTACCAGGATTCCATGAAGCGGCGATAGGCCCCGCTCTGGACTTCGTCAAGCCAGGCGCCGTTGGCCCGGTACCAGGCCAGGGTCTGGGCCATGCCGTCCTCGAAGGTCACTCGCGGGGTCCAGTCCAGGTCGCGGGTGGAGCGCTCGAAGGCCATGGCGTAGCGGCGGTCGTGGCCGGGGCGGTCGGTGACGAAGGTGATGAGGTCCTCGCTCTGGCCGGTCAGGCGGAGGATGGTCCGGACGACGTCCAGGTTGGCGCGCTCGGCGTCGCCGCCGAAGTTGTAGACCGCGCCGGGCTGGCCTTTGAACAGGGTGGCCTCCACGCCCTTGCAGTGGTCGAGGACAAAGATCCAGTCGCGGACATTCTGGCCGTCGCCGTAGACCGGGATGGATTCCCCGCGCGAGGCCTTGAGATAGGTCAGGGGGATGAGTTTTTCCGGAAACTGGTAGGGTCCGTAGTTGTTGGAGCAGCGGGTGATCATGACCGGCATGCCGTAAGTGTGGAAATAGGCCCGCGCCAGGAGGTCCGACGACGCCTTGGAGGCGGAGTAGGGCGAGTTGGGGGCCAGGGGCGTGTCCTCGGTGAACTGGCCGGTGGGGCCGAGGGTTCCGTAGACCTCGTCGGTGGAGACGTGCACGAAGCGCGGGATTTCGGCCCGACGGGCCGCTTCGAGCAGATTTTGCGTGCCCAGGACGTTGGTCGTGATGAACGGGAAGGGGTCGCTGATGGAGCGGTCGACATGGGATTCGGCCGCGAAATGGACCACGGCGTCGAAGCGGAAGCGTTGCATCAGCTCCGGAACCAGGGATTGGTCGCAGATGTCGCCGTGGACGAAATGGTAGCGGCGGTCCAGATGCGCGGCCTCGACCTCGGCCAGATTGCGGCGGTTGCCGGCGTAGGTCAGCTTGTCCAGGTTGACGACGACCACATCGGCGTGGGTGGCGAGCATGTGCTGGATGAAATTGGAACCGATGAAGCCGCAGCCTCCGGTGACGAGCAGATGCATGGAAAACTCCTCTTCTTGACGGAACCGGGTTTGGCGGCCAATGGGCATGAACCCCGGCGCGCCGGATTGAAGCGGGCCGAAAAATACGCAAAGAGACGTCGATATGCAAATAGTCCTCTACGAACCCGAGATCCCGCCCAACACCGGGACCATCGCCCGGCTCTGCGCCGCGACCACGACCCGCCTCAACCTGATCGAGCCCCTGGGCTTCAGCCTGGAGGACCGCTATCTGAAGCGGGCCGGCCTGGACTACTGGCCCCACGTGGACAAGATGATCTGGCCGAGTTGGGCCGCGTTCCTGGAGTCCCGGCCCGTGGGCCGCCTGGTCTGCACCAGCGCCCGGCGCGGGACGAGCTACCACCGCTTCGCCTTCCGCCCCGACGACCTCATCGTGCTCGGCCCGGAAACGCGGGGCCTGCCGGCCGAGGTTCTGGACCAGGCCGAACACGTGCTCCGCTTGCCCATCTGGGGCCAGGTCCGCAGCGTCAATCTGGCCAACGCCGCCGCCGTGCTTCTTTATGAAGCCTACCGCCAGACCGGCGAACTGGACCGGCGCGAGTCCGCCGAATAACCGTCAATCGCCGTGGAGACGCCCATGCTCGACGCTCTTTATGCCGCGCCCGTCAACCTCGCCCTGTTCGTGTTTCTGTGCGGATGCGTGGGGCTGGATCTGCTCTTTGGCGACCCGAAGGACTGGCCCCACCCGGTGCGGCTTGTGGGGCGGGCCTTGGACGCCGCGGAAGGCTGGGCGCGGCGGTGTTGGCTGGGGCCGATCGCGGGCGGCGGCCTCGTCGTGGTCGGACTGGCGGGACTGGGTTTTGGCGTGGTCGCCCTGCTGACCGCCCTGACGTTGGCGGGTGATCTGCTGGCCCTTTATCTGGGCTATGCCGGCCTGGCCCTGGGCTGCTTGCTGCGCGAAGCGGACGCCGTGCTGACCCTGCTCGATGCCGGCGATCTTCCCGCGACCCGCGCCCATTTGGCCGGACTGGTCAGCCGGGACACGTCCGCGATGCCCCACGACGAAGCCTGTCGCGCCCTGGGCGAGACCCTGGCCGAGAATTTCAACGATGGGTTCATGGCCCCGCTGTTCTGGCTGGCCCTGTTCGGCCCGGCCGCGCTCTGGGCCTACAAGGCGGTCAGCACGGCCGACTCCATGTGGGGCTACCGCACCGAACGTTTCGAGAAGGTCGGTAAGGTCGGGGCGCGGCTTGATGACATGCTGGCCTGGATTCCGGCCCGGCTGTCCGCCCTGTGCATCTGGCTGGCCGGGTGGCTCATGCTGCGGCCGTCCTCCTGGATGCGCGTCGCCCGCGACGCCCGGACCATGGACAGTCCCAACGCGGGCTGGCCCATGGCCGCCGCCGCCCACGCGGCGCGAGCGGGCATGGGCGGCCCGACCCGTTATTTCGGCGAAATCAAGAACAAGCCCCGCCTCGGACCGGACAGGCCCTGGAACGGCGATGCGATCCGCGCCCTGCGCCGGATTTTGATGCTGGCCGCGGGGCTGGGCGCGGCCTTTCTTGTGACCACGGGGAGTTGGTTGGCGTGGTGGACGCTGGGGTGAGACCCGACGTTCATGCGGAAGGTTTTTTCCGGCTGTCCCGCACATAGATAACATTTTCCCGCCGGTCGATCTCGAACAGGCCAATGGCCGTGATCAGGTCGCTCAGTTTGGAAAACCCATGGGTGCGCGGATCGAAATCATTGGCGGTCTTGAGCATGAGCCCGCCCACGGGGCCGAGATGAGCCCATCCCGTTTCATCCGAGCAGGCCTCGATGGATTCGCGGATGAGATTGAGTAGGGCCGTGTCGCAGCGCAATTCCTTGGCCGTGCGCGGCGCTAAGGGAGTGGCTTGTGGGCCTTCGGTCTTTTGAGAGAAAACCTCGGTATAAATGAATCGGTCGCAGGCCGCGACAAAGGGCCTTGGCGTCTTCATTTCACCGAATCCGAAGACTTTGCAGCCGGATTCCCGGATGCGCGCGGCCAGGCGAGTGAAGTCGCTGTCGCTGGAGACGAGGCAGAAACCTGCGAAATGGCCGGTATAGAGCAGATCCATGGCGTCGATGATCATGGCGCTGTCCGTGGCGTTCTTGCCCGTGGTGTAGCGGAACTGCTGGATCGGCTGGATGGAGTGTTCGAGCAGGGCCTGTTTCCACGGGCCGAGATTGGGCGTCGTCCAGTCTCCATAGATGCGTTTGGCGCTGGCCACGCCGAGTTTGGCGATCTCGGCCAGAAGGCCTTCCACTGTGGCCGGATTGGCGTTGTCCGCGTCGATGAGCACGGCCAGTGATGCGTTGTGGTCGGTCGGGTGCGCCATGGACTCCTCGTTGGGGCGTGACGCCGTTATGCTTCCCACCGCGCCCAGTTGCCGCTGGGCAACTCCAGCACGCCAGGGCCGCCGCGTAGGAGCATTTCTCCGCAGGCCAGGGCGCCGGGGCCGAACGTCTGTTCAAGCAGGTTCTTGAGCACGATGGGCGAGAAGCCGGGTGTGTGCGAGGTCAGGATGACGAAGAGCGGGGCGTCGCTCAGGACCTGTCGGACGAGATCCAGGGTGTCCTGGACGTTTTTCTCGATTTTGTAGAGTTCGCCGCGCTTGCCCCGGCCAAAGGATGGCGGGTCCAGGAGCACGCAGTCGTATTTTCTCCCGCGCCGCACTTCCCTCCGCAGGAACGCCCCGACGTCATCGACGATGAAACGGATGCCGGCGTTGTCCAGGTCGCTCAGGACCGCGTTGTTTCGCGCCCAGTCGACCATGCCCTTGGACGCGTCCAAGTGGCAGCACTGGGCCCCGGCTCGGGCCGCGGCCAGGGTCGCCCCACCGGAATAGGCGAAGAGGTTCAGAAAGCGGGGACTCTGGGCGCGCTCTCGGGCCGCTTGGCGGACAGCGTCCGCGATCCAGGACCAGAGGTCCAGGGTTTCGGGGAAGACGCCCAGGTGGCCGAAATCCGTGGTCGAGAGGCGCATGCGCACTCCGCGCAGGGCGACGATCCATTCCGGGGGCAGGGCCTCGCGGCCGCGCCAGTTCAGGCCGTCCTTGCGGTCGAAGGAGGCGTTGGCGCTGTCCCAGAGTTCGGGCTGGCGTGGGGACCACACGGCCTGGGCGCAGGGCCGGGCCAGGATGACGGGGCCGAAGCGTTCCAGTTTTTGGCCGTGGCCGCTGTCCAGGAGTTCGTAGTCGTCGGCGGGGATGGATGCTGTCATGATAGCCTCAAAAGGGAAAACCCTTCCGGGCGGTTGCCAGGAAGGGTTTTGCGTGCGTGGTGGGCGATACGGGATTTGAACCTGTGACTTCCACCGTGTGAAGGTGGCACTCTCACCACTGAGTTAATCGCCCGAAGTGAAATGCGTTTAGACGCGTCCCCGCGTGCTGTCAAGAATTTCTCTGGGCCAAGATCGGTGGGATCATAGGTTTTTTTGCAGTTCCAGAAAGGCGAAGGCGTCCGGAGCGAACGTTCGCGCTCCGCTCATGCCGGTCACGCGCAAAAAACCGAGGCGAATCCAGAAGCGCAGGGCGTTCCAGTTGCGCAGACCGACGCCGACCCGTGCGACGCGCGTTCCGTGTCCGCGCAAGTCCGCTTCCAGGGCCAGGTAGGTCTCGCGTCCCAGACCTTGGCCCTGATGTATCGGGCGCAGAAAAAGCTCGCCGACATAGGCCACGCCGGGTTCGGGGTAGCCGTGGTACACGCTGAGGATGCCAACGCACAGCCCTGTTTTCGCGCAGGCCAGGACCAGGTTGGACAGTTTGTCCGCCTCTCCGCGCGGAGGGTGGTTGGCGCGGCGCGTGAAACGGGCCGCCATGCGGGCCGGGTCTTGGTCATGGTCCAGCAGGCGCAGCAGGGGCTCGTTTTCCTGGTACACGGTCCGGATGTCGTCCTCGTCGGTGGGGCTGGCCGGATGCCCGATCAGGCGCGCGGTGCGGAAGGGCGGCATGGCAAGAAAAAAGGCGGCCGAAGCCGCCCTAGTCTCCCAGTTCCCGGCTGCGTCGGGTGGCCGCGAGCACGGCCTGGGTGATGGCGAATTTGAAGCGGTGCTCGTCCAGGGCATTGAGACCGGCGATGGTCGTGCCTCCGGGGGACGTGACCATTTCCTTCATGAGGGTCGGGTGCGAGTCTTCGTCCTCGGCCATGAGGGCGGATCCGGCCACCAGCCCCTTGACCATGGCCGCAGCCTGGGCCCTGGTCAGACCCAGGGTCAGGCCGGCGTCGATAAGGGCCTCCATGAAAGCGAAGACATAGGCCGGGCCGGAGCCGATGAGGCCGGTATAGGCGTCGAAGAGCTTCTCCGGCAGGACATGGGCCTGGCCGATGGCGGCGAAGGCCTCGGTCACGGCGTGCTTGATCTCGTTGCTCAGCAGGTCGTGGTCGAAGCACAGGGCGTAGACGCCCTTGCCGATCATGGCCGGGGTGTTGGGCATGACCCGCACCACCGGGCAGGCCTTGCCCGACCATTTGATGAGCTTGTCCAGGGTCACGCCGGCGGCGATGGAGATGATGCAGGTTCCGGGTTTGAGGACTTGGGCCAAGTCGGTCAGGACGTGGCGCATGACCTGGGGCTTGACGGCCAGGAGCAGGAAATCCGCCCGCGCGGCCACCTCCCGGCCCGAGGGCAGGACGGTCATGATGTCCGCCTGCTTGGTCCGCATGGTTTCGCTCGGGTCAAAGCCGAACAGTTCGAAGGTTTGGCCGGGGGCCAGGCCCCTGGCGATGGCTCCGCCCATGTTGCCCAGTCCAATAAACCCGAAACGTTTCATTTATCCCACCAGTTCCAGCGCGTTGAAGAAGTAGGCGATTTCCGTGGCCGCAGTATCCGGTCCGTCGGAACCGTGGCAAGAGTTCCGTTCGATGTCCAGGGCGTATTTTTTGCGGATGGTGCCCTCGGCGGCGTTGTCCTTGTTGGTCGCGCCCATCAGGTCGCGGTATTTCTGGATGGCGTTTTCGCCTTCCAGGCACATGACCACGCACGGGCCGGAGCACATGTAGTCGGTCAGGCTGGCGAAGAAGGGGCGCTCGCGGTGCACGGCGTAGAAGCCTTCGGCCTGGGCCTTGGTCAGATGGAGCATTTTCAGGCCCACGATGCGCAGTCCGGCGGCCTGGATCATGGCCATGATTTCGCCCTGGAGGTTGCGCTCCACGGCGTCGGGTTTGATGATGGAAAACGTGCGTTGCATAAGGTCTCCTTGCATGAATTTTTGTGCCTCCTATCCTCTGGGATGGGGAAGTTCAAGGGTCGCCCGGAAAAAACAGGCTTGGTTGTTCGTTCAAATTGCTTTTTTGTGTTTCACGGCGAAAAGGAGTTGTTGTCCCCATGGATCGTCGTATATCCCGGTAGGGAAGTTTTTCACATGAACGGAGGAAATCATGAGCCAGAAACGTCTCTATGAAATTATTTACGAAGTGAGCCGGACGGTTAATTCCAGCCTGGACCCGAGCGAGGTTCTGAGCCGCATCGCGGAGCAGGTCACCCGGGCCATGGCGGTCAAGGGCTGCTTCATCCGTCTTTTGGACCGGTCCGGCAGGATTCTGAAGCCGGCCGCCTATTTCGGACTGAGCGAGCGCTACGCCCGCAAGGGCGAGGTCGAGCTGGCCAAGAGCGGCCTGGATCAGGAAGCGTTCAGCGGCCATGTGGTCCAGATTCTGGACGCCGGGTCGGATCTGCGCTTCCAGTACCGGGCCGAAGCCGCCCAGGAGGGCCTGGTCTCGGTCCTGGTCGCGCCCATGTTCGTGGAAGGGGCGCGGCCCATCGGCGTCATGCGCGTCTACACCGGCCAGCGGCGGGAGTTTTCGGATGACGACATCCAATTTCTGCAGGCCATCGCCAACATTTCGGCCATCGCCATCGAGAACGCGCGCATGCACCAGACCTTGAAACGGCAGATGGAGCTGATCAACGCCTACGACTATCAGGTCTTCGAAGACTAGGGAGTCATCCATGGGAAAAATACGCATAGGAATCAACGGATTCGGACGCATCGGCCGTCAGGTGCTGAAGACCATTTGGCAGCGCCACGCCGATACCCTGGAGGTCGTGGCCATCAACGACCTTTTCGACACGGCGACCAACGCGCATCTGCTGCGCCATGACACGTCCTACGGCCGCTTCGGCGCGTCCGTGGAGTCGGACGCCGACACCATCCGCGTCGGCGGGCAATGGACCATCAAGAGCTTCGCCCAGCGCGATCCCAAGCTCATCCCCTGGCGGGCATGCGGCGTGGACATCGTCATCGAGTCCACGGGCATCTTCCGCACCGGCCCCACGGCCGCGCAGCATCTGGAGGCCGGAGCCAGGAAGGTTATCATCACCGCCCCGTCCAAGGACGAGGATCTGACCGTGGTCATCGGCGTCAACGAGGGCCAGTACGACCCGGCCCGGCATCACATCGTGTCCAACGCCTCCTGCACGACCAACTGCCTGGCTCCGGCGGTGAAAGTCATGCACGAGACCTTCGGCGTGGCCAAGGGCGTGTTGACCACGGTCCACGCCTACACCAACGACCAGCGCATCCTCGACCTGCCGCACAAGGACCCGCGCCGAGCCCGGGCCGCAGCCTGCAACATGATCCCGACCTCCACCGGCGCGGCCAAGGCCGTGGCCAAGGTCTTGCCGGAAATGGCCGGCCGCTTCGACGGCTATTCGGTGCGCGTGCCCGTGCCGGCCGTGTCCCTGGTCGATTTCGTGGCCGTGCTGGAGCGCGACACCACGGCCGAGGAACTCAAGGCCGCCTTCAAGGCCGCGTCGGAAGGCGCGCTCTCGGGCATTCTTGGCTATTCCGAGGAACCCCTGGTCTCCTCGGATTTCATCGCGGATCCGCATTCCGGCGTGGTCGAGGCCGACTTCACCACGGTCCAGGCCGGCAATCTGGCCAAGGTTTTGATCTGGTATGACAACGAGTGGGGCTATTCCTGCCGCGTGGCCGACTTGGCCCATCTGATGGGACAAAAAGGTTTCTAGGGACTGAT
>CAYLNA010000039.1:0-13281 GCA_964384665.1 uncultured Desulfovibrionaceae bacterium
ACTTAAATCAGGCGTCTTTCGAGGTCAAGCTGTTCGTGAAAAAAGCAACAAGGTCGAGACAGCCGATTAAGCAACAAATTCAAGGTATTGCTTATGTGAAGCGCAATTCAGACTGCGCGACAAGGACGCCCCAAAAGACCCGGATTTTCCGGGCCGCCCCCCACCCTGTTCGGGCTATGCTTTCGCGACCGCCTGTGCTACCTGTCCCGCGACAATTCATGAACCGCACCTGAACCGAAATTCTCTTCAAATACTCCATGAAAGCACTCTCCCGAATCATGTTTCACGCCCTCGCGGCCGCCTGCCTGCTCGCCGCCCTCGCCCCCCTGGCTGGCGCGGAGGAAGCCAAGCCGCCGTCCACGTGGCGCCTCTACGCCGACAAGACCGCCGCCAGCCACGACACCAAGTACATCGAGGCTTTTGGCAACGTCGTTCTCGATCGCGGCGAGGACTACATCAAGGCGGACTACGCCCGGTATTACCAAACGACGCGTTGGGTCTACCTCAAGGGCAACATCAGCGCCAAATTCCAGGGAGACTTCCTGAAGGCCGACGAGGCCGAATTCGATCTGAACACCCATGTCGGCTGGCTCAAGAACGGCCAAGTCTACATGGACGACCCGCACATGTATTTCGCGGGGGAACTTCTCAAAAAAACCGGCCCGGAAACCTATGAATTCCGCGAAGCCACCGTCACCGCCTGCGATGGAGAGCGACCGGCGTGGTCCATCAAGACCTCGCGCGGCGACATCACCGTGGACGGATACGCCCATCTCTGGGCGCCGAGATTCCAGGTCCTGGACCAACCCCTGGTCGCGTCCCCCTATGCCATCATCCCGGTCAAAACCAAGCGCCAGAGCGGGTTCCTCATGCCGGAAATCGGATCCAGCGATCGTTTGGGCCTTTTCTACAACCAGCCATACTACCAAGTCATCGACGAGGAACAGGACGTCACCCTGTATTCCAATTTCATGGGCGGCAAGGGACTCATGCTCGGAGCCGAGTACCGCCATGCGCCGAACATCCATTCCAAGGGCGTCTGGCGGGTGGATCATCTGCACGACTCGGAAACGGAAACGGCGTCCCTGTACTCGGATAATGCCGACATGGCGCGCACCAACACGGAACGCTGGTGGGTGCGCGGAAAATACGATGGTTTCGTCGTCAATCCAGACTGGAACCTCAAGGTCGACCTCGACCTCGTCTCCGATCAAGACTATCTGCGGGAATTTTCCAGCGGCTATTCCGGCTTCAACAAAAGCAGATCCAGCTTCCTGGATTATTTCGGGCGCGACATCGCGGACAAGGACGACAGACTGCGCGTGAACCGCTTTCTCGCCAGCCGCAACTGGGCGCATGTCGGCTTCCAGGGACTTCTCGAATACACCCAGGACCTGACCTACACCAATAACAACAAGCTGCCGAACCAGGATCACGACCACGATCCCACGACGCAAAGACTGCCGGACCTCAATCTCAACCTGTATCAAATCGGCATTCCGTCCACGCCGTTGACTCTCGAGGGAACCAGCCAGATGGTCTCCTTCTGGCGGGAATACGGAACCACCGGCTCCCGCCTTGACTTCCATCCCGTGCTCGGCCTGCCCATGCATTTCGCCTACGGCAGCGTCATTCCCAAGATGGGCTGGCGCGGCACCGGATATTTCATCCAGCGCTTCGAGAACGACGATGACGACGTGGACACGGACAACAGCGCGCCGACCCGCTCCCTGCCCGATTTCACCGCCACGGCCTACACCGAGTTTTCCCGCGTGTTCACGCTGAACGACGACAGCGCCCTGAACTCCAACCAAGCCAGCTCCACGTGGCTCAAACTCAGGCACGCCCTCCAGCCCCGGCTCGAATACGGCTATATTCCCCACGAGGAACAGGACAAACTGCCTTATTTCGACGAATTCGACCGCATCGAAGCCAAAAACGAACTCCGCTACTCCCTGAGCAACATCTTCACGACCAAGACCGGCCGCCTCCAGCCAGATCCGTCGAACCAGGGCGCGCTCGCGGCCAACTATGACTATTTCGAGCTGATCCGCCTGCGCTTCGAACAGGGATATGATTTTTGGGAAGCCTCGCGCAACAACGACCTCGACGAGTACGAAAGTCGGCCTTTCTCCGACGTGCTGGCGGATTTGACGACAAGCCTCACTCCCTGGCTGAGCCTCGGCAACAAGAGCTGGTACTCACCGTATGAAAACTGCATCACCGAGCATGAACACTCGCTCTACGTGCACAGCGACAGCTACAATTCCTACGCTGTCTTCGGACTCGATTTCTTGCGGGAGATCGACGAATTCACGCGCCAAAACCAGGAAGAACAGCGCATCGCGCAATTCGGCGGCGGTTTCTCCCCTTTCGCCCAGTGGCGCGCGGCCTTTCTCTACCGGGTTGACTATGAGGACGGGTCCGATCTCGAAAAACGTTTCATTCTCCGCTACACGCACCAATGCTTCGCCACGGAAGCGTATTGGAGCGAGTCGGACACGGACACGCGCTTTGGCATCCAGCTTGATCTCGCCCAGTTGGGATCTCTTGGCCGATAGATGAAGCCCGAACACGAAATTCGTTTACTGCCCGAGGATCTACAGAACCAGATCGCCGCCGGAGAAGTCGTCGAACGCCCCGCCAGCGTCCTGAAGGAACTGATCGAGAACGCGCTGGACGCGGACGCGACCCGAATCCGCGTCCAGATCCGCGACGGCGGCCAATCCCTGATCAAGATCAGCGACAACGGCCACGGCATCGCGGCCGAACAGATGGGGCTCGCCCTGACTCGGCACGCGACGAGCAAGCTCGCGACCCTGCGGGATCTCCACGATATCCGCAGTTTTGGTTTTCGGGGCGAGGCCCTGCCGAGCATCGCCTCGGTCTCCCGTTTCCGGCTGTCGTCGGCCCAGGTCACGGGAGAAGGAGCCACGCTCGAGGTGCTCCATGGCAAGCAGGTCCGCCATGTCCAGGCCGCCATGCCCCGGGGAACGGAAATCGAGGTCAACGATCTCTTCGCCAACATCCCCGCCCGGCTCAAATTCCTGAAACAACCCGCGACCGAGGCGCGAAAATGCTCGGACATCGTGCTGCGCATGGCCCTGGCCAATCTGCACGTCGAGTTTGAATTCCTGCAGGCCGAGCGCACCGTGTTCCACTTCCTGACCGCCCAAGATCTGGCCGACCGGCTTTGCGCGGCGTGGCCCGAGCCCATCCTGCGCGGAGTCTCTCCGATCGACATGACCACCGACGGCCTCCGCGTCCACGGCTTGACCGGCGATCCCTCCACGGCCCAAGCTCGGCCCGACCGCATCCTCCTGTATGTGAACAAACGGCCGGTGCAGGACAAAACCATGCTCGGCGCGGTGCGCGAAGCCTACCGGGGGAGAATCCTGGGCAAGGAGTATCCGCAGGCCCTTGTCTTCCTGGAGATCCCCGCCGCCGAAGTCGATGTCAACGTCCACCCCGCGAAAACAGAAATCCGCTTCCAGGATGAAAGCCGCGTCTTCCGCGCGGTGCGCCGGGCCGTGCTGGCCAGCCTGGACGCGCGCGCCTCGACCCGGGCCATGCCCTTGGACACGCGGCACGTCGTCCCCGACGCACCACGGCCCGTGCAGCCGATCACACCGCTTCCCCTTGAAGCCCTGTCTCCCTCGGCCCAGGACGCGCGGGAAAGCGCGCCCGCCTATGCCAGCCTGGACGCGCCCAAATTCGCGATGACCAAAAACGCGGCGTCGCTTTTTGCCCCGGACGCCAGCCTCCAGCGGCCGCCCGCTGCCCCCGCGCCAGCCGAGGTCATGCCCGAGCCCATCCCGCCGGCGCGCACCGAAGACAATCCGTATCACTATCTGGGACAAATCGCCGCCACCTACCTCGTCCTGTCCTCGCCGCGCGGACTGTCCCTGATCGATCAGCACGCGGCCCACGAGCGGGTCATCCACGATCTGTTACGTCAGCACGGCGCGCGTGGCGAACGCCAGCCTTTGCTCATGCCGCTGGAAATCCACCTCCACCCGTCGCAGACCCACGTCGCGCAGGAGGTCTGGAACGACCTGCTCGGCCTCGGCTTTTCCCTGGAGTTGAAAACGCCCCAGCATCTGCTCGCGCACGCCATTCCGACCTTGCTCTCGCCAAGCAAGGCCAAGGAGTTCCTAGACGATATCCTCGCCGCCAAACCGACGTCGATGGATGATCTCTGGGCCGCCATGGCCTGCAAATCGGCCATCAAGGCCGGCGACGACCTGACCGCCGACGAGGCCCTGGCCCTGCTCGAAGCATGGCGGGTGCTTCCAGACAGGCAGTATTGCCCCCACGGTCGGCCGGTCGAGGTCAGCTGGTCCATCCCGGACCTGGAAAAACTTTTCAAGCGTCGCCCCTGAGGGCGGCCGCACACCACAACGGAGGTCCTGTGAATATACTTCTTGTCGGAGCTGGCGGCCGGGAACACGCCCTGGCCTGGAAAATCCGCCAGAACCAGCTGGTCACGAACCTGTACATCGCTCCCGGCAACGGGGGCACCGCCCTGGTCGGACGCAACGTGCCCATCGGCGACGATGACGTTTCGGCCCTGGTCCGCTTCGCCTCGGAACATGCCATCGACCTGGTCGTGGCCGGCCCGGAGCTGCCCCTGGTCCTCGGACTGGCCGACGCCCTGCGCGCGGTCGGCATCCCCTGCTTTGGTCCCGGCGCGTTCGCCGCGCAACTCGAAGGATCCAAGGCCTTCTCCAAGACCATGATGCGCGAGACCGGCGTGCCAACGGCCGATTTCCGCGTTTTCGACGATCATGCCGCGGCCCTCGAATATGTCCGCGCCCATCCCCTGCCCATGGTCATCAAGGCCGACGGCTTGGCGGCCGGCAAGGGCGTGGTCATCGCCCAAACCCTGCCCGAGGCGGAAGGAGCCCTGGACGACATGATGCTCAAACAGGTCTTCGGCCCCGCCGGGCAAACCGTCGTCGTCGAGGAAGCCCTGGTCGGCGAGGAGGCGTCCTTTCTCGCCTTTTGCGATGGCGCGACCATCGTCCCCATGCCGTCCCTGCAGGATCACAAACGCATCGGCGACAACGACACGGGGCCGAACACGGGCGGCATGGGCGCGTACAGCCCGGCTCCCGTTCTGCCGGAGGACCAATACGCCGCCATGGCCGACCTGTGCATCCGGCCCATTGTCGAGCATTTGGCCAGAATCGGCCAGCCCTTCAAGGGTATTCTCTATGCCGGCCTGATGATGACCGCTTCCGGTCCCATGGTCCTGGAATACAACGTCCGCTTTGGGGACCCGGAATGCCAGCCCCTCATGGCCCGCCTCGAGTCGGACCTGGTCGACATCATGAAGGCTTGCGTCGAGGGGACCCTTGACCCGGCCCAGGTTCGCTTCCATCCCGAAACCAGCTGCTGCGTGGTCATGGCGGCCAAGGGCTACCCCCAATCCTACCCCAAGGGCATGACCATCACGGGCATCGAGGCCGCAGAGGAAATCGAAACGGTCACGGTCTTCCAGGCCGGCACCAAGCTCAAGGACGGCCAGATCGTCACCACCGGCGGCCGGATCCTGGGAGTCACGGCCTTGGGCGCGGACCTCGGGCAAGCACGGGACCGCGCCTACCGGGCCGTGGAGCGGATCAATTTTGAAAACAGCTATTATCGCACAGACATAGCCAACAAAGGCCTTGGGAGATCCACATGCCGCAAGTAGCCATCTTCATGGGCAGCAAGTCCGACGACGCGACCGTGCGGCCGTGCGCGGAAGTTTTGGAAAAATTGGGCGTATCCTTTCGCTTCACCATCACCTCGGCCCACCGCACGCCGGAGCGGACCGCCGCCCTGGTGCGCGAACTCGAGGCGGACGGGGTTCAGGTTTTCATCTGCGCGGCGGGACTGGCCGCGCATTTGGCCGGTGCGGTGGCGGCCAAGACCATCCGTCCGGTCCTGGGCATTCCCATCACTGGGTCCGCGCTCGGCGGGTGGGACGCGCTCCTGGCCACGGTCCAGATGCCTCCGGGCTTTCCCGTGGGCACCCTGGCCCTGGACAAGGTCGGAGCCCGCAACGCGGCCTGGATGGCCGCCCAGATCCTGGCCCTGCACGATCCGGAGCTGGCCCAGCGGATCACGGATGCGCGCCGCGCCATGGCGGACCAAGTCGAGGAAGACGCGCGAACCCTGTAAATAAAAAGGCGGCCCATGGCCGCCTTTTTATGGTCTAAAGAATCAGAATTTACCGCAAATAGCGGAAGAACTCGCTTTCCGGGCTCAAGATCAGCCGCGTTTCGCCCTGAACGGATTTCTTGTACGCGTCCATGGTCCGCACAAAATCATAAAACTCGGGATCCTGTTCCAAGGCCTTGGCGTAAATGCCCGTGGCCGCGGCTTCTCCCTCGCCTCGCGCGGCCTCGGCCTCGCGACGGGCCTCGGCCAGCATGACCGTGCGCTCGCGATCGGCGGCCGTGGTGATCTTGGCCGCTTCCTCGCGTCCCTCGGAGCGGTACTGCTTGGCTTGGCGTTCACGCTCGGCCTGCATGCGGCCATAAATCGCCATCTGGTTTTCCTGCGGCAGATCCGTGCGCTTGATGCGGACGTCGATGATCTGGATGCCGTATTCCTTGAGCAGGAGATTGGACTTCTCGGTGACCTCGTTCATGATGGTGGAGCGTTCCGTGGCCACGATCTCGGTCAGCAGATAACGTCCCAAGGCCTCGCGCAGTTGCGAATAGACGATATCGTCGATCCGGGACATTCCGCCCTGGATGTTCCGCACCGTCCGGTAGAAAAGTAGCGGATTCACGATTTTCCAGCGCGAATAGTTGTCCACGACCATGTTCTTCTTGTCTTTGGTGATGATCTCCGCCGCCGGGGCGTCATACTCCAGGACCCTGGAATCGAAATAAATCACATTCTGGACAAAGGGCAGCTTGAAATGCAGCCCCGGAGAATAGCTTTCTTCGCCGACCGGCTTTCCCAACTGCAGGACAATGGCCGTCTCGGTCTGATCGACGGTGAAGGCGCACTGCAGAACAAAGAATATCCCCAGCACGATGGCCGCGAAAATCAATTGAATTTTCTTCATTGCGCCGCTCCTCCCTCTTTGACGTGCGTCGAGCCGGCGCTTCCCCGCATGCGCTCAAGGGGCAGATACGGAAAAACGCGCTGACTGGACTCCGAGGACAGGATGACTTTCTCGATTCCCGGCCGCGACAGGACTTCTTCCATGGTTTCCAAGTAGATGCGCTTCTTGGTCACGTCCTTGGCCTTGCGGTATTCCTCGAGCACGGACAGGAAGCGGGAACTCTCGCCCTTGGCCTGCCGGATCTTCGATTCCTTATAGGCCATGGCCTCGTTGACGATGGCCGCGACTTCGCCTCGGGTCCGCGGGATCAGATCGTTTTCGTAGGCTTCAGCCTCGTTGATGAAACGGCTCTTGTCTTCCTTGGCGCTGGCCACGTCCTTGAAGGCGTCGATGACCTGCCGGGGCGGATGCACATCCTGAAGCTGAACCGCCACGACCTTGACTCCGCTCTGGTAGCTGTCCAAAATCCGCTGCAAAAGATCCCGCGTGTCGTTCTGAATGGCCAGCTTGTCCGAGGTCAAGGCCGCGTCGATCTTGTTGTAGCCGATGACCTCGCGCATGGCGGCCTCGGCCGCGTCCTTCACGGTCTTGTCCTGGTTCGCCACGTTGAAGAGGTAGTCCTGGGCGTTCTCGACCAGAAACTGCACGATGAACTGCACATCGACAATGTTTTCGTCCCCGGTCAGCATGAGGGATTCCTCGGGTATCAGGCGCATGGAGACGCCCGTGCCCGCGACGATGGCGGCGCTGCCGCGAAATCCGACTTCCAACCGCTGGATCTTGGTCACCTTGGGCGTGTCGACGGACTCGATCGGAAACGGCAGGCGGTAATGCGGCCCGGATTCGGTGCTCCGGTCGTACGCGCCAAAACGCTTGACCACGCCCACTTCATCCGGCTCGACGATGTAGATTCCGCTGCCAAGCCAGAGCAGCACGGCCGCGAGCACGATCAAGCGCCAGCCAGGCAGATTCATCTCTTTGAACTGCTTGACTTTTTCGTTCAAATCACCCAGATCCGGCCCTGGTATGGGGCCAGATTGCCTCTGCCGCTTTTCTTGGAGTTTTTCCCAGTCCCAATTCATAATCCGAGCAGGTAAAAGACTCGCGCCCCCAGGTCAAGGCACGGGCGCCAGAACGAGCACACCATGGAAAACAATCAGGCAGCAAGACAGAACGTCACAATTTACACCGACGGCTCCAGCCTCGGCAACCCCGGCCCCGGAGGATGGGGAGCCATATTGATATGGGGAGAGTCCAGAAAGGAATTATCCGAGGGCTACCGCCAAACCACCAACAACCGCATGGAAATTCGCGGCGTGCTGCACGCCCTGGAGCAGCTCTCCAAGCCGTGCAGCGTCTCGATCCATACGGACTCCCGCTATGTCTGCGACGCAGTCGAGAAGCGCTGGATCCAGAACTGGATCCGCAACGGCTGGAAGACGTCCGGCAAACAGCCCGTCAAAAACCGGGATCTGTGGGAGCGGCTCATTCCGCTCCTCAAAGCGCATGACGTGCGCTTCTTTTGGGTCAAGGCCCATGCCGGCCATCCCGAGAACGAACGCTGCGACGAATTGGCCAAGCAAGCCGCCATGCGTCCGGGCCTGCCCGCCGACCAGGGCTATTGCCCCGAGAACTGACCACGCCGCCCGCGCCTCGCCCGCAATGTCCCACGGTCGGGGCGCGTCCCGCCCCGACCGCCTCGGACCGATCGTCGCGAGGCCAAAGGCGCTCCCGCCAAGCCACCTTGTCCTCCCCCCCGCCCCCATGTATGTGCCCCTCACCGGGCGCGCGAACGCTCTTTCATCAACATCCAGCCACGAAAACGCATGACCTTCTACGCACTCCTCGGTGCCCTGGAGCAGGGCTTTCTGTACGGGCTCATGGCCTTGGGGGTCTACCTGACCTTCCGCATCCTCGACTTTCCGGACCTGACCGTGGACGGCAGCCTGCCTCTGGGAGCCTCGGTCTGCGCCGTGACCATCACCTCCGGGCACAGCCCCTATCTGGCCCTGGCCCTGGCCGCCGGGGCGGGTTTCCTGGCCGGGGCCCTGACCGCCATCCTCAACACCAAGCTCAAGATCCTCCACCTGCTGGCCTCGATCCTGACCATGATCTCACTCTACTCCATCAACATCCGCATCATGGGCGGCCCCAACGTGGCCTTGCTGGGCGTCCCCTCGGTGTTGACCGACCTGGAACGCCTCGGCCTGCCCGTGTACCAGCTCAGCCCGGCCTGCTTTTTCGTCGTGGCCGCCCTGGTCACGACCGCCCTGATCTGGTTCCTGCGCACCGAATACGGGCAGGCCATGCTGGCCACGGGCGACAACCGCCAGATGATCACGGCTCTCGGCGTGAACACGGACAACGTGCTCATCTTCGGAGTCGGCCTGTCCAACGCCCTAGTCGCCTTCAGCGGAGCCCTCATCGCCCAGAACCAGGGCGCGGCCGACGTCAACATGGGCGTGGGAACCATTGTCGCGGGTCTGGCCTCGGTCATCCTCGGCGAAACCCTGATCGGCACGCCGACCATCGCCCGGGCCTGCGCGGCCGTCATCGTCGGCTCCGTGGCCTACCGCACGGCCATCGCCCTGGCCCTGGGCCTCGACATCGGCGGCTTTTCCTTCACCCCCAGCGATCTGAACCTGATCACGGCCGTGCTCGTCGTCCTGGCCCTGACCTCGCCCATGCTCAAACGGAGGTTCGCGCGATGATCACCGTTCAGGCCATCGACAAATTTTTTCATCGCGGCAGCGTGAACGAAGTACACAGCATCCGCGCCCTGTCCATCGACATCGAACAGGGCGACTTCATCACCATCATCGGCTCCAACGGGGCGGGCAAGTCGACCTTTCTGTCCTGCCTGGCCGGAACCCACGCCGTGGATTCCGGGTCCATCGTCATGAACGGGCAAGACGTGACGCGCTGGGCCGAACACAAGCGGGCCCGCTTCATCGGCCGCGTCTTCCAGGACCCGCTCATGGGCACCTTCGGCGGCGGAACCATCGCTCAGAACATGGCCCTGGCCGTGAAACGCGGACAGTCGCGCGGCTTGGCCCAGGGCGTGAAGCGCGCGGACAAGGGGCTGTTCCGGGAACGCCTCGCAACCCTGGGCCTGGGCCTGGAAGACCGTCTCCAGGACCGGGTCGGTCTTTTGTCCGGCGGCCAGCGCCAGGCCCTGACCATGGTCATGGCCACCCTGGTCCGTCCGGAGCTCCTTCTCCTGGACGAACACACCGCCGCCCTGGACCCCAAGACAGCGGGCCAGATCCTGGAATTGACGACAAGCATCGTCGCCATGCACAACCTGACCACGCTCATGGTCACCCACAACATGCACCAGGCCATCAACCTCGGAAACCGGCTGATCATGATGCACCAGGGACGGATCATCCTGGACCTGCGCGGCGCGGACAAGGCCGGACTGACCGTGGACGCCCTGCTCGACAAATTCCACAGTCTCCGCGACGCCGACATTTCGGACCGCATGCTCCTGGGGTGATCCCCGCTTCAGCACGTTCCTTGCTAGCCCTGGCCGGCATGGAGACGCCATGAAACACGGCTTGCGCACATACCGCCTTCCCCTGCTGGCCGCCGCCGGCATGATCCTGGCCCTGGCCCTGTGGGTCGCGTGGTCCTGGCAGGGCTACGTGGAACGCACCCAGGACTGGCGTCGACAGCGCGCCCAGGAAACCTTCGACACCCTGAACGCGGTCATCGCGGCCATGAGCAACGGCATCCTGACCGACTGGAAGCAGATCGAGGGCGTGCTGGCCAGCATCATCCGCGACTCGCGAACCCAATTCGTGGAAGTGCGCACCCGCCACAGCCAGCTGGTCCGCGCCGGAGAGCCCATGGAAGGGCTGGCAACGGCGGACATGAGCGCGGTCCAGGGCGAAAGAGCGACGCCATCCGGCCTGGTGATCTGGGGTCCGCTGCGCCAGGTCACGGCCTCCTCGACCTGGACCGAGGCCCTGAACGCCAGCCGCCCCAATCTGGGTTTGTGGCCCATCTCCAATCTGACCTTGGTCCTGGGCGTCGGCGCCCGCGCCGAAAATTTCGCCTCCTCCTGGTTTTGGCAACGGCAGCGCCCCATTTTCGGGGCGGCCCTGGTCTGCGTCCTGGCCGTGACGGCGGTCTGGATCGCGGGCATCAGGCGGCGGGTCCTGGCCGGGGAATTGGCGGCGGAACGCATCCGGGCCGCCCACCTCGAAGAATTGGCCCTGGCCGCAGCCGGACTGGCCCACGAAACCAAGAACCCCTTGGGCCTGATCATGGGCATGGCCCAACGGATCGCGGCCGACCCACGGGTTCCGGACCACGGCCGCGCCATGCTCGAACACATCATGGACGAGGTGGACAAGGCCTCGTCCCGCCTGGGCAACTTCATGAATTTCGCCAAGCAGCGCACGGCCAACCTCGCGCCTGTCCGCGTCAACGCCCTCTGCGCCGAGGTGGCCGAAATCCTGGGACCGGATTTCGAGGCCGGAGGAGTGGACCTCGCGCTCTCGGTTCCAGACGCGATCATTTTGGCCGACCCGGACCTGCTGCGCCAGATCCTGGTCAATCTGCTCCTGAACAGCCTGCACGCCTCCCCGCCGGACACGACGGTGACGATTCGTCTCGCGCCCCAGGGACGGCGCTTCACGCTGGCCGTGATCGACCACGGCCAGGGCGTCGCGGCCGAGCTGCTGCCCGATATTTTCAAGCCCTACATCACCAGTTCGCCCTCGGGCCACGGTCTGGGCCTGGCCATCGTCAAACGGATGGTGGAAGCCCAGGGCTGGCGCATCCAGGCCGAGTCCACGCCGGGCCGGGGCGCGACCATGACCATCGGCGGCATCAAGGCCGCGCGGGAGCAAAGATGACGCATCGCATTCTGGTGGTGGACGACGAAAGCCGCTACCGCGCTCTGTATGTGCAAATTTTGCGCGGCGCGGGCTTCGAGACCTCGGAGGCCGGCAGCGCCGAGGAGGCCGCGACGCGCATCGCGACCCAGCCGCCGGCCATGGTCGTCAGCGACGTGCGCATGCCCGGAGAAAGCGGGCTCGACCTGTTGCGCCGGACGCGCGCGGGCCACCCGGACCTGCCCTTCCTACTGGTCACGGCCTATGCCGACGTGCGCGGAGCCGTGGACGCGTTGAAGCTCGGAGCCGTGGACTATCTGGCCAAGCCGGTGGACCTGGACGAACTGCTGGCCGCGGTGCGCGACACCCTGGGCGTGCGGGCCACGGACATCGAAATCCCGGCCGAGGCCCTGGCCGGCATCGTGGCCGAGAGCCCGCCCATGCGAGCCGTGCTGCGCGACGCCTACCGCGTGGCCGCCAGCGACGCGACGGTGCTTTTGACCGGCGAAAGCGGCAGCGGCAAGGAAGTTCTGGCCCAGTTCATCCACCGTCACGGCCCTCGCCGGGATAAACCGCTGGTGGCCGTCAACTGCGCGGCCATCGCCCCCAGCCTCCTGGCCAGCGAACTCTTCGGGCACGAAAAAGGGGCCTTCACCGGCGCGGCGGCCAAGCGCAAGGGGCATTTCCGCGAGGCCCACGAGGGCACGCTCTTTCTGGACGAAATCGGAGACATGCCCCTGGAACTCCAGGCCTCGCTGTTGCGGGCCACGGAGACCGGCCGCGTCATGCCCGTGGGCGGGGACAAGGAAATCAGCGTGGACTGCCGCCTCATCGCGGCCACCAACCGCCGCCTGGAAGACGACGTGGCCACGGGCCGCTTCCGGCAGGATCTCTATTATCGTCTGAACGTCATCACCCTGGATATTCCGCCCCTGCGCGAACGGCCCGAGGACATCGCGCCCCTGGCCCGTTTCTATCTGAACCAAGGCGACGCGGAACCAAAACGCCTGTCCCGCGCCGCCCTGCAGGCCCTGGCCGCCCATACCTGGCCCGGCAACGTGCGCGAATTGGCCAACGCCATGGCCCACGTCCGTCTGCTGAGCCAGACCGACGTCATCCTGCCCGAGCATCTGCCGCCGGCGGTGCGCAAGGCCGCCGCCCACGCAGCGCCCCAGGCCTCCACGAGTCCGCGCGCAATGCCGCCCCATCCCGATCTCCAGCCCACCTCCAAAACCCTGGACGAGCAGGAATATGAAGCCGTGGCCGCGGCCCTGCGCCAGACCAGCGGCAACCGCACCCACGCGGCCGAACTCTTGGGCATTACCCGCCGAGGACTTATCTATAAGATCAAACGCATGGGCCTTGGGTGAC
>CAYLNA010000040.1:0-11857 GCA_964384665.1 uncultured Desulfovibrionaceae bacterium
AGGGTCAGCCTGTCCCCTTTTTCCACGGACCAATTGGGATCGGTCTGGAACAGGATTTCGGCGATGGCCATTTCGTCCTGGACTTCGACCAGGGAAATCTCGCCTTTGCACATGGGCGGATAATGTCCCAGGACCGGGGCGTCATGGCCGCCGACGACGGTCTCGTCGCCGGTGAACTCGCGGGACCAGATCAGGAAGCGCTGGCCGTCGTGGGCGTCCACGCCTCGACCCAGGTTGATGACCACGCGGTTCATGGGCATCACGTCCAGGACCACGCCGCCCTGGGCCAGGATCTGGCCGAAGGAATAAACCCGCCCGCGTCCGCCGGTCTTGGCCGCTGCCAGGGCCTTTTCGGCTTTTTCCAGGACGAGGCGGCTCTGCTCCTCCGGGGCCTTCCGGAATTGCGCCCCGCGTAAATCCTGGGGATAGTTCACGAAGCCGATGCTGGCCGAGATGGCGACGTCCTCGCGCAGGGGGGCGAAGCGGGCCGAGACCGTGGCCAGGCCGGCTTCGAGGCCGCGCGCCAGCTCGGCCGCGCGCGTCCGCGAGGCCTGGGGCCAGAGCACGGCGAAGGTGTCGCCGTCCAGACGGCAGAGCAGGGTCTGCTTGGGGCAGATGTCGCGCATGCGTTCGGCCGCCAGCTTGAGCAGGGTGTCGCCGAACAGGTGGCCATACGTGTCGTTGATCCGCCGGAAACGGTCCAGATCGACCAGGACGAGGCCGAAGCCGGCGCTGTGGGCGTGCAGGGATTCGTCGGCCACGGCGCCCGGGCCTGGCATGATGGAGCCCAGGATGCCGGAAATTTCGTGGGTCAGGGCTTGGTGCAGGCAGGCGCGGTTGAACAGGCCGGTCAGGGGATCGGTGATGGCCTGCTTGCGGAGCAGGATTTGCTCCAGGCACTGGGTGGCCATGAGCGGCAGGAAGGGCGCGGCCGGCCCGACCTGCTCGGGGTCCAGGCCTCGGGCCGCGAAAATGGCCAGCAGCTTGCCCCGGTGGGTCAGGGGCAAGTCCAGACGGTCCGCGTCGAGCACGGCCTGACCGTGGGGATGTACGGCGCTCGGTTCCGCTGCCTCGGGTGGATGGGTCGGAAAAACGAGGCTGGAGGAGCGGAAGCGGAAGAGGTTCTTGAGGGCGCTTTTCAGCACAGGCTCGTATTCGATGATGTCCTGGCGGGTCAGGGTTTGGGGCTCTAGGGTGAAGAGGGCGGTGTTCATGCGTGATCCTGAATGATGGTGTGCCCTCGTGCTTGCCCGATGGGGACGCCCCTTGTCCAGAAAGGAGAATTGTGTTTTGCCCCGAAGGCATCTACATCAGCCCCGATACGAAGGAGGACGGAATGCTGCATGTGACGACCATGGAATTGGGTGTGCTGGAAACCAACTGTTATCTCGTCCACGATGGCCGCGAGGCCCTGGCCATCGATCCGGGCGGCGAGCCGGAAAAGGTCCTGGCGTTCCTACGGGACGCCGCGCTGACCCTGCGGACCATCGTCAACACGCACCTGCATTTCGACCATATCCAGGGCAACGCCGGGCTCGCGGCCGCCACCGGCGCTCCGATCCTGGCCAGTTCCCGCGACGCGTTCCTGCTGGACACGGAGCTGGGCGGCGGCGGGATGATGGGTTTTCCCCGCACCCCGGCCTTCAGCTTCGAGCCCCTGGACGAGGGAGAGCAGACCTGGCTCGGCGCGTCCTGCCGGGTTCTGGCCACGCCGGGGCACAGCCCGGGCAGCCTGTCCTTGTATTTTCCGGACCTGGGCGCGGTGTTCGCCGGAGATCTGCTGTTTTTCCGTTCGGTTGGGCGGACCGATTTTCCGGGCAGTTCCGAGCGGGACTTGCTGCGCTCGGTGCGGACCAAAATTTTCACCCTTCCGCCCGAAACCGTGGTCTATCCCGGCCATGGCCCCCAGACCACGGTCGGAGTCGAGGCCCTGAACAATCCGTTTTTCACCGAATTTGTCCGCTAGGAGGCCGTCATGCAGAACGAGCACGATTTTCGTGACAAATGCTGAGGCGTTGGATCGGAGGCCAGTTGGTATCTACGATTCAGTCGAACCGAGCGACAGGTGTTCTGGGTCCGGCCGGAGGTCGCGCCCCAGCTTGAAAACGCGCTCTATATCGAGCCGGATTGGACCTTGAGCCTGGTTCAGGATGGCGATTTCGTGCGCGCCGAATTCACACGCAAACCCCGAACGTGACCCATACCCTTGTCCTTTCCCTCAGTCCTCGCGCCGGAGGCAACAGCGACGCAGCCGCTGATCTTCTGGCCGAGGCCATGGCCGGCCCGGTCCGTCGCGCGCGCTTGCGCGATTTCGCGGTGCGGCCCTGCACCGGATGCGGGGCCTGCGCCCGTTCCGGCGCGTGCGTCTTGGCGGCCGAGGATCGAGCCGAGGAGCTTTTCCGGCTGGTGGAGGACGCCTCCGGCCTGATCCTGACCGCGCCTGTCTATTTCTACCATCTTCCTGCTTCGGCCAAGGCCTGGATCGACCGGGCCCAGGGGCGCTATCTGGCCCGGGAAGCGGGGTTGCGCCCGCGCGGCCCCCGGCGGCGGGCGTACGCGGCGCTGATCGCGGGGCGCGTCCATGGGGCGCGGCTTTTCGAGGGCATCCTGCCCACGCTGCGCTGTTTCTTGGACGTCCTCGATTATGATCTGGCCGATTCCGCCCTGGTGCGCGGGGTGGACGCGCCCGGAGACCTACTGGCCAACGTCGAGGCCGTGCGCGCGGTGCGGGAATTGGGGCGAAGAGAGGCGTGGTAGCCATGTTTCGGGCGCGGCATTTCATGGTCCGGCTGGTTCGCCGCGCGATCCACCTCGCGGGCCGGCGTTGCCAGCTTTGCGCGGCCATTCTGACCGAGCCGGGTCAGGATCTGTTCTGTGCGTCCTGCGCCCGTCTCTTGGCTCCGCGCCAGGGAGGTTTTTGTCCACGCTGCGGCATCTGCTTCGCCGACCCCGCCGCGCCCGTCTATCCCTGCCTGTCCTGTCGGACTGCGCCGCCTCCCTGGAATCGGGTCGCGTTTCATTCTCCGTATGCCGGAGTGCTCAAGGATCTCGTGCATCGGTATAAATTTGTCGGTGATCATGGCGTGACGCGCGTGCTGGGCGAACTGTTGCACGCGGCGTGGCGCGTGCACGGGCTCGACACGCCCGATCTGATCGTCCCCGTGCCCATGCGCTCCGACCGTCTCGTGCGCCGGGGCTTCAATCAGAGCGCGGAACTGGCCCGGATGCTCGCCCGCCGTATTGGCGCGCCGGTGGCGGTGGACGCGTTGCGCAAGATCCGTGACACCGCCGCCCAGTCCAGCCTGGGGCGGGCGGATCGGCTGCGCAATGTCAGCGGCGCGTTCCAGGCCTCGTCTCGGGTGGCCGGGCGCGGGGTGGTGCTGGTCGATGACGTCATGACCACGGGTTCGACCGTGGCGGCCTGCGCGCGGGCCTGTCTGGAGGCGGGCGCGGCCGGCGTCGACGTGGTCGTGTTGGGGCGGGCGCTGTGAAGGTTTTGTCATGGCGTCACCCCGTGCAGCGCGCCCTCGCGGCGGCGTTGGCCTGCCTGATCCTGGGCATGGCCCTGTTTCTGGGCGCGGACACCGCGCGTGACGCGGAACGGCGGCGCTTTCTGCGTCTCCAAGAAAACAGCCATGCCTACCTGGACCTGCTCGGCGTTGTGCGCTTGGAGCTTGAGTCCGCCGCCCTCGCCGTCCATCTGGTCGCCGCGGCGCGGGACGGGAGCAGCCTGGCCGCGCGCGAGGCGGATTTGATGGAATCCTTGCGCCGAATCCGGCAAGCGCTGATGGTCGCGCGGCAGGGCGGAAAATACGCGCACGACGGGGGGCGCGATGCGGACGCGGGAGACATTGAATACTGGCCTGACCCGAATCCGGACGCGGGTCTGATGGATCTGGCCGAGGCGGTCGGTGGGATCCTGCTCCATGCTTCCGACCTTGTTCGGGCCCAGGGCTGGCGTTTTTTTCCCGGAATCCCCGCATCCCCGCCCCTGGGCGGAGAGAACGCGGCCGAGCGCTGTTTCGAACGCATCGCCGAGGCCAAGACGAAAGCCGACCATCTGCGCCTGTCCGCGCGGGAGCACACGCACGGCCTGTCGCGCGGGCGCGACGAGGGCCAATACCGCGTCCTGCTTTTTGGCGTTGTTGGGCTGGGGGGGATGGCCGTGGCCATGGGTGTCGGACTCTGCCTGCACGCCCTGGGACTCGTCCGGCGTCTGCTCGACGAGCGAGACCGGGAGGCGGCTGTTGTGCTTGAGGCCCAGGCCGGCCTGGATCGCCTTCTGGAGGCCCTGCCCGTGGGGGTCGTGCTCGTGGGGTCGGATCGAACCATCCGCCGGGTCAATTTGGCGACCAGCGACCTGCTTGGCATTGGCCTTGACTGGTTGGCGCGGCGTCAGGTCCGCTGGGAGATGTTTTGCCCGACCTCGGTTCCGCCCTCGCCGTTCGCGGATCATCCGCGTCGGGTCGATTTTGAAAGCGAGGTCTGCCTGCAGCGGCTCGATGGCGGCTGCATCGACGCCGTGAAGAGTTCGATTCCGGTTGTCCTGCAGGGGGAAGCTCTGACTCTGGAGGTTTTCGCGGACATCACCACGCGCAAGCGGGCCGAGCGGGCGCTGTTGCAGGAAAAGTCCCGGCTGGAATCCGTTCTCGCGGGGATCGCGGAAGGCGTCGCCCTGACCGATGATCAGGGGCTCATTCTGGCGGTCAATGAATGCTTGGCGCGGATTCTGGACCGTCCGGCCGCGTCCGTCCTGGGCGCGTCGATATCGTCCCTGCTTCCCGACGACCGCTCGCGGGAGGCCCTGCGTCAGGGGGTGGCCCGGCTGCGCGCCAATCCCGGCGACAGCCTCCACGGCTTCGAGATCGACTCGTTCCGGAACATGGCCCTGATGGTCCGCATGCAGCCCGTGGTCGAGGATGGCGGATTCGCGGGGATGGTCGTCAGCGTCATCGAGGTCACGGAGATCGTCGAGGCGCGGCGGCGGGCCGAGGCCGCGTCCCAGGCCAAGACCATGTTTCTGGCCAACGTCAGCCATGAAATCCGCACCCCGCTCAATTCCATCGTGGGCCTGGGCGAGGTGCTGTCGCGCACGGCGCTCGATCCGGATCAGGGCGAGTGTCTGCGGACGATCCGCATCTGCGCCGACAACCTGCTCGCCATCATCAATGACATCCTCGATTTTTCCAAGATCGAGGCCGGCATGTTCAAGGTCGAGGCCGAGGACGTGCGTCCGCGCGCGGTGCTGGAGAAGGTCGTGGCCGTGTTCGCCGATCAAGCCCGGAAAAAGGGAATCGAGTTGGCCTTGGTCACCTCGAATCTGCCGGACGTGGTCCGCGCGGACGGAACCCGCTTGACCCAGGTCCTGGTCAATCTGGTCGGCAACGCCGTCAAGTTCACGCCCCGGGGCGAGGTCGTCCTGGCCGCGCGGGGCGCTCGGAGCGGCTCGGCGGAAGGTCCGGCGCGTCTTTTCTTTACCGTGCGGGACACGGGCATTGGCATCGACGCCAAGCGGCAGGATCGCATTTTTTCCTCCTTCGAGCAGGCCGACGGCTCCCTGACTAGGCAGTACGGGGGCACTGGGTTGGGGCTGACCATCGCCAACAGCTTGGTCAAGCTCATGGGCGGGGATGGCGTCGCGGTCTGTAGCGCGCTGGAGGAAGGGAGCGAATTTTTGTTCGTCCTGGATGTGGATGTCCCTCGCAAGGCCGCGCCCGAGACGTCGGCCCCGGTCGCGGCGACACTGCGGACATTCCCGCGCGCGCGCGTCCTGGCGGCGGAGGACAATCCGTTCAACCGGGCCTTGCTCCAGAAAATGCTCAAGACCTTGGGCGTGGAGCGGCTGGAGTTGGTCGTCAACGGCCAGGAGGCGGTGGACCTGCTGGCCACGGGAGCCGATTTCGACATTATTTTCATGGACATCCAAATGCCCGTGCTCGACGGCCTGGAAGCGGCCAAGGCGATTCGGGCCATGGGGATCTCCATTCCGATCATCGCGCTCACGGCCCACGTGCTGGGCGCTGATCATCTGCGGAGCATGGAGGCGGGCATGAATGGGCATCTCCTCAAGCCCTACAAGACCCAGGATCTTGTCGACGCCCTGTCGGCATGGTGTCCCGAGATTTGAGTTGACGCTGGGCGGGAATCATTCTATCTGTCGCCTCCCTCTCGACGAATGTCCTGCTCCGGACATGTAAGTACGGTCATGGTCTTGACGGGCTGTCTGGGAACAGGTAGCTACGTCGTTCAATATTTTGGAGGACGCAAAGATGTTTGCAATCGTGGAAACAGGCGGAAAGCAGTTCCGTGTTGAAGAAGGGCGTAGCCTGAAGGTCGCCAAGCTGGACGCGCAGACGGGCGCGGAAGTCACCCTGGACAAGGTGCTGCTGGTCGGCGCCGGGGCCGAGGTGCGGATTGGACAGCCTTTCGTGACCGGGGCCACCGTGCAGTGCGAGGTGGTGGATCATGGTCGCGATAAGAAGATCATTGTTTTCAAGAAGAAACGCCGCAAGGATTATCGTAGAACACAGGGACACCGCCAGGATTTCACGCTCTTGAAGGTGAAGTCCATCCAGGGCTAGTGTCAGGAGGAAATCATGGCTCATAAGAAAGCTGGTGGAAGTTCAAGAAACGGACGCGACAGTGCTGGTCAGCGGCTGGGCGTGAAGAAGTTCGGCGGCCAGGCTGTCCTGGCTGGCAATATCCTTGTTCGGCAGCATGGCACCAAGGTGCATCCTGGCGACAACGTCGGTGTTGGCAAGGATTTCACGCTGTTCGCCTTGATCGATGGCGTCGTGAAGTTCGAAAAGTACACCCGTAAGAATCAGGTCAAGACCAGGGTCAACGTCGTTCCCGCTGTCTAGACCGCTGGGCAGGCGCGACGATCGGACGAGTATTTCGAGCCGATACCTGCAATATGCCTTTCAAGCCGCCTCAAGAGTATCTTGGGCGGCTTTTTGCTGTCCGGAGCGTGCTCCGGACAAGGAGAACTTATGAGATTTGTTGACGAAGCCCGGATCATCATCCGATCCGGCCATGGCGGGAACGGGTGCGTGTCGTTCCGGCGCGAAAAATATGTGCCCCGGGGCGGTCCGGACGGCGGGGACGGCGGCAAGGGCGGAGACGTCATCTTCCGCGCCACCGCCAATCTGCTCACCCTTTATGATTATCGCCATGCCGCCGTGCAGGAAGCCGAGAGCGGGCGTCCTGGATCCGGTCGGCTGTGTTATGGTCGGGCCGGAGTGGACAAGATCATCGAGGTCCCGCTCGGGACCCAGATTTACGAGACCGTCGAGGACGGAGAGCGCCTGCTGGCGGATCTGACCCGCGAGGGCCAGGAAGTCGTCATGGCCCAGGGGGGACGCGGCGGCAAGG
Source organism: uncultured Desulfovibrionaceae bacterium (assembly GCA_964384665.1). Classification (GTDB taxonomy): domain Bacteria; phylum Desulfobacterota; class Desulfovibrionia; order Desulfovibrionales; family Desulfomicrobiaceae; genus Desulfomicrobium. Next base: position 7,375 of record CAYLNA010000040.1, read on the forward strand.
GCAACGCCCACTTCAAGTCCTCGACCGTGCAGGTTCCTCGTTTCGCCCAACCCGGCGAGGACGGCGAGGAAAAATACATCCGTCTGGAATTGAAGGTGTTCGCCGATGTCGGCCTTCTTGGCTTGCCCAATGCCGGCAAGTCCACGTTCATTTCACGCATCTCGGCGGCGCGGCCGAAAATCGCGGCCTATCCCTTCACCACGTTGGCCCCGAACCTGGGCGTGGTCATCGACGAGCACGGCCGCAAGCTGGTCGTCGCGGACATTCCCGGCTTGATCGAGGGCGCCCACACCGGCCTGGGCTTGGGGCACACCTTTTTGCGCCATGTGGAGCGGTCTCGTTTTCTGGTGCACATTCTGAGTGTCGAGGATGTCAACGTGGACGATCCCTTGGCGGGATTCCATCTCCTGGACGAGGAGTTGCGGCAGTTCGATCCGGCCCTGGCCGACAAGCCTCAGCTGCGGGTGATCAACAAGATCGACACCGTGGACGAGAATCGGTTGGCCGGGATCCGGGCCGCCTTTGACCGGCTGGGGGTTCCCGTGTACGTCATGTCCGCGTTGCGGGAAATCGGAGTGAGCGAGGTCTTGGATGCCATGTGGGCCATGCAGGCCCGGCTGACCAGGGAGGATGAGAGCACGGATGGAGCAGACGACTGATTGGCGCGAACAGCGCCGCCGGATTCTGGAAAAGGCCAAGCGGGTCATTGTCAAGGTCGGAAGCGCGGTCTTGACCTCGGACAAGGGGTTGGACGAGCGCGTGGTCAACCGTTTGGCCGACCAGATCGCTGGTTTGCACGACCGGGGCCTGGAGATAGTGCTGGTCACCTCCGGGGCCGTGGCCGCCGGACGCTGCGTGCTCGGCCCGGAGCAGGCCGCCGGGTGCATGGTGCACAAGCAGGCGGCCTCGGCCGTGGGCCAAAGCCGGCTCATGCACAGCTATGACGAGGCCTTCGGGCGTTACGGCAAGATCACGGCCCAGGTCCTGCTGACCAAGGATGACCTGCGCAGCCGCGAACGCTTTCTGAACGCCCGCAACACCATGTGTCGGCTGCTCGATTGGCGGGTCATTCCCATCGTCAATGAGAACGACACCGTGGCCGTGCAGGAACTCAAGTTTGGCGACAACGACGCCCTTTCGTCCATGGTCGCCAACCTGATCGGAGCCGATGTCATCATCAATCTGACTTCCGCCGCCGGGGTGTTCGACGACAATCCCCTTGAAAATCCGGACGCGCGCTTCGTGCCCTGCATCGAGGATATTTCCGACATGAATCTGCCGTCCATGTGCCGGGGCAAGACCGGAGCCGGGACCGGCGGCATGCTCAGCAAGCTCATGGCCGCGCGGCGGGCGGCCCGGATCGGGGTTCCGACGCTCATCGTCTCGGGCCAGGAAAAATTCGTCCTGGAGCGGGTCTTCAATCTGGAAGAGTTGGGAACGTGGATCGCGACCACCCAGAAAATGCTCTCTGGCCGCAAGTTCTGGCTGGCCTACCACCTTGATCCGGCCGGGAGTCTCGTTGTCGACGAGGGCGCGGCCCGCGCCCTCAAGACCAAGGGGTGCAGTCTGCTCGCGGCTGGAATCAGCGAAATCGAGGGCAATTTCGGCATGGGCGCCCTGGTCAAGATCGTCAGCCTGGGCGGGGAAACGCTTGGCGTTGGCCTGTCCAACTTCAAGGCCGCCGAACTGCGCAAGATTCGGGGCTTGAGCAGCGCCGAGATCGAGCGCGTTCTTGGTCCCTGTCCGCATCAGGAAGTGGTCCATCGGGACAACTTGGTTCTGGATGACGCCCTTTAATCCGGCACGCGCAAGATTTTCGCCGCGTCCAGGGACAGCGTGACTTTTTGCCCGACCGGAAGCGGTTCGGGCAGCATGAAGCTCAGGTCCGCGTCCGCGCCGTGGACCTGGACCTGAAAGAAATACCCGCGAAAGACAACGGCCCGGACCTCGACCTCAAGGTTTGGCCCTCCCTCCTTTTCTCCCACACGGGCCGCGTCGGGCCGGATCAGGACCGCTCCTCCGGTCTGGCCGGTCCCGACGATGCGTTCAAAAATTTCGCCACTCCGCAGCACATTGGTCAGCCCCAGGAAACCGGCCACCCGCGTCGAAGCAGGCCGCGCGAGGAGTTCGGTCGGCGGCGCGCATTGCAGGATGCGTCCCTGGTCCATGACCGCGATCCGGTCGGCCATGGCGAAGGCTTCGCCTTGGTCGTGGGTGACCAGGATCGCCGGCACGCCCACGTTTTTCAGAATGGTCTTGATTTCCAGACTCAGATGATCGCGCAGGGCGCGGTCCAGGGCGGCCAGGGGCTCGTCCAGCATGAGTAGGCGCGGGCTGGGGGCCAGGCTGCGGGCCAGGGCCACGCGCTGTTTTTCGCCTCCCGAAAGATCGTTCACGTCTCGGTCCGCGTGGCCGGCCAGTCCAACCAAGCGGAGCAGGTCGGAGATCCGGGCCTTGGCCGCGTCGGATCGGACGCATCCAAGACCGTATCCGATATTGGCTGCCACGTTCATGTGCGGGAAAAGGGCGTAGTCCTGGAACATGAGCCCAAAGCGCCGTTTGTGCGCGGGAAGGTCCGTGATGTCCTGGCCGTCGACCAGGACGCGGCCTCGATCCGGTCGTTCCAGTCCGGCGATGATCCGCAGCAGGGTGGTTTTGCCGCATCCGCTCGGGCCGAGCAGGGCCAGGATTTCGGCGTCCGCGATTTCGAGATCGATTGCGGACAGCACCGGCGTGGCTCCGAAGGATTTGCCGACGGCGACGAGGTGGAGCCGATCCATCAAAATTTTCCCCAGACGCGGGTTTTGCACCGCTCCAGAAGCAGGAAGCAGGCCGCGCAGACCAGCATGAGCACGGTGCTCATGGCCATGGCCTGGCCGTGGTTTTGACTGCCCGGCAGACTCAGGAAACGGTAGATGGCCATGGGCACGGTCGGGGTGCGCGGGCGAGCGATGAAAACCGTGGCTCCGAATTCGCCCAGACTGATGACAAAGGCGTAGACGCCGCCCAGGACCACTGCGCGGGAGAGCAGGGGCAGGTCGATGTCGAGCCAGACCCGCCATGGCGCGGCCCCCAGGGTCCGGGCCGCCTCGCGTAGGGCGGGGGGAATGGCTTCTAGGGCGGGAAGCACGGCGCGCATGACAAAGGGGAATCCGACCAGGGCGTGGGCCACGGGAACCAGAAGCCAGGACGAACGCAGATTGAGCGGCGGTTGATCCAGGGCGATGATGAAGCCGAAGCCCAGGGTCACGGCCGAGGTTGTCATGGGCAACATGAGCAGGGGATCGAGGATTCGGGCCACCGTGGTTCGGGTGTGGACGAACGCGGCCGCGCACAGTCCCAGGGGGACGGCCATGGCCGTGGCGGTCAGGGCGTAGAGCAGGGAGTTGCCCACGGCGGCCAGGGGCGGAATATACAGGAAGGCGTTGCGCGGATTTTCCAGCAGGGCGGCATAAAAGCGGAGGCTCCATGATTGGCCGACGCGCAGGGATTCCGCCGCCAACGAGGCCAGGGGCAGAATCAGGAGCAGGGTGACGAGTCCAAGATAGAGTCCGGCCCAGATTCGCGGGCCGCGCCGGCCTTGGCCCAGGGGGCGGACGTTGGAGCGCGCCGCCAACGGCCGGGCGCATTGACGCTGGAAATGGGCCTGCGCCCGCAGCACTGTCCAGGTCGCGATCAACTGGATGGCGGACAGCGCGGCCGCCACGGGCAGGTTGAAGAGGTGCACGGCCTGTCGGTAAATTTCCACTTCCAAGGTCGCATAACGGTATCCGCCCAGGAGCAGGACCACGCCGAAGGAGCTGAAGCAGAAAATGAAGACCAGGAGAGCGGCGCTGGCCACGGCCGGGGCCAGCAGGGGCAGGGTGATGGTGCGGAAGGCGCGCGTGGGCGTGGCGCCGCCAACCTGAGCGGCCTCGGTCAGGGCCGGATGGAGATGGGCCCAGAAGGACGCGATCAGCCGCAGGGCCAGGCTGAAATTATAGAACACGTGCGCGGCCAGGATGAGGCCCAGCCCAGGGCGCGGATCGAGGTCCGGCCAGCCGGCCAGGGCCAGCAAGCCGCCGCACAGGCTGTCCGGATTGGTCAGGGTCTGGAACGCGGCCGCCACGACCACGGTCGGGAGGACAAAGGGAATGGTGACAATGGTTTCGAACAGGGTTTTGCCCGGAAAATCGAATCGGGCCAGGAGAAAGGCGCCAGGCAGGGCCGCGAGCACGGTCAGCAGGCTGGACAGGGCCGCCTGCCAGAAGGTGAAGAACAGAATGCGGACTTGATACGTCGAGGCCACGAGCGGGATGAGCGTGGATGGGTCCCGCAAGGCTTGGTCCAGGCCCAGGCTCAGGATTTTCCACAGCGGATAGGCATGGAAAACCGCCAAAAACAGGACAACGGGCAGGATCAGCCCGGCGCGGAACAGGTGCGTGGCGGTTTTCATCCGCTACTGGAGCATGATTTGGGTCCAGGTCGCGATCCAGGCGTCGCG
>CAYLNA010000040.1:11957-13233 GCA_964384665.1 uncultured Desulfovibrionaceae bacterium
TTTTCATCCGCTACTGGAGCATGATTTGGGTCCAGGTCGCGATCCAGGCGTCGCGTCCGGCGTCGATGCGCTCCGGCGCGATGGTCGCCGGGGTCTCGGCCGAGACGGCGTGCCGGCGGAAAACATCGGGCAGTTTGGCCCGTGGATTGGCCGGAAAGACGAACATCTGCAGGGGGATGTCTTCCTGGAAGCGGACGCCGAGCAGAAAGTCCATGAATTTACGGGCTAGTTCCGGTTGGGCCGCGCCCTTGAGGATGCCGGCGAACTCGATCTGTCGGAAGGCGTTTCCCGTGGACACGACTGCGGCCGTGGGGGCGGTGTCGAGAGGCTTTTCGCTGAAATGGACTTCGGCCGCCGGGCTGGTTCCATAGCTGACGACAATGGGGCGCTTGCCCGTGGACGCTGCCGTGAATTCGCTCCAGTAGGCTTCCTTCCAGCCCGCCGTGACCAGCACTCCGTTCGCCTTGAGCTTTTTCCAGTATTCCCAGGCTTCGGACTCGCCGTGGCGGCCGATGGTGGCCAGCAAAAAGGCGAGGCCGGGCGAGGACGTGGCCGGATTTTGGACCACGACCAGGTCCTTGAACTCGGGCTTGAGCAGGTCGTCGAGAGAGGCCGGCGGGGCCATGGCGCGGGTCGCGAACCAGGCCCGGTCGTAATTCAGGCAGACGTCGCCAAAATCCACGGGCGCGAGGGTGTTGGACGGATCGAGTCGGAGTTCGGCCGGAATGGCTTCCAGGCCGGCGGGCGCATAGGGTTCGAAAATTTCGGCGCGCAGCGCCCGGCTTAGAAAGGTGTTGTCCACGCCGTAAAAAACATCGGCCAAGGGCGAATTCTTGGACAGGATGGCTTGATTGAGGGCCGCTCCGGCGTCGCCGGCTTGCAGGATGCGCACCGCGCAGCCATTGGTCCGTTCGAATTCCGCCAGGACCTCGGTGCTGATGCTGAAGCTGTCGTGGGTCATGACCAGGAGTTCCGGCGGACCGGCCTGGGCCGGGATCTGGACGAAAAGAGCGCCCCACAGCGTCATCAGGAAAATCAAAAGTTTCATGTCGCGTCCTCCACGCAAAAAAGGCCGCCCGGTGGGCGGCCTGCTGAAAAGTGGTGCAGATTCCTCCGCCGGCGTGATCCGGTTCAGGTCCGACGGTCGGTTCCCGCGTTAGAAACCCTCTCAGCCCGGTGCTCCGGACTCCCGCCTGCATGGTCGTGGCATAGGGTCGCGGGGCGGTGGCGGTCAAGCGTCGTGGAGATGAAAGACGAGTATTCGCCCCTCGCGCAG
>CAYLNA010000041.1:0-4111 GCA_964384665.1 uncultured Desulfovibrionaceae bacterium
GGGTCGCGGGTTCGGAGTAGTTGAGGTGCAGCCACGACAGGCCATCGCCGGCGGGAGCGTCCCGACCCGGAGTCCAGTCCAGGACGTGCCCGTGGCCCTGACCGTCCAGAACCCAGGCGGAGCTGGGCGTGGTCGTCATCGCCGCTCCCGGTTCAAGGCCGCGCGGGTGAATTCCAGAGCCTCGGCCTCGGGCAGGGGGCGGGCGAAATGGTAGCCCTGGTACAGGTCGCAGCCCAGGGTCTGGAGTTGGTCCAGATGCGGAGCCGTTTCCACGCCCTCGGCGATGACGCGCATGCCCAGGGTGTGGCCGAGCTGGAGGATGGCCTGGACAATGGCCTGGCTTTCGACGCTGGCGTGGAGCTGGGTCACGAAGCTGCGGTCGATCTTCAGATAATCGAGGGGTAGGCGCTGCAGATAGGCCAGGGAGGAATAGCCCGCGCCGAAATCGTCGACCGAGAGCTTGACGCCCATCTGCCGGAGCTTGCCCAGGGTTTCCAGGGGGCGGGCCAGGTGTTTCATCAGGGCCGTCTCGGTGATTTCCAATTTGAGGCGGCCCGGATCAAGGCCGGTCTGGCTCAGGGCGGCCTCGACCTTGGCCGCGAAATTGGTCTGGCCAAGCTGGCGGCCGGAGATGTTCACGGACATGGTCAGCTCCGCGTCCAGCTCCCGGTTCAGACGCGCGATGGCCTCGCAGGCGGTCCGCAGCACCCATTCCCCCAGGCCGTCGATGAGGCCCGTTTCCTCGGCCAGGGGAATGAAGGTGTCCGGAGCGACGCGCCCGCGCACCGGATGCCGCCAGCGCGCCAGGGCCTCGAAACCGAAGACGCGGCCGTCGCCGTGGACGATGGGCTGGTATTCGAGAAAAAATTCCTGCGATTCGATGGCCTGGCGCAGATCGCTTTCCAGGTTCAGCAGGTCCACGGCTCGGCTCATGAGGCGCTTGGTGAAAACCTTGAAGCAATTTCGGCCGTTTTCCTTGGCCCAGTGCATGGCGATGTTGCCGCGCTGGATGATCTGCTCCGCGCCGCCCTGCCCGGATTCGCCCAGATAGAGGCCCAGGCTGGCCGAGAGCAGGTATTCCCGGCCCTCGATGGCGTAGGGCTGGCGGATGGCGTCGTGCAAGCGGCGGGAAATGGCGATGGCGTTGCCGGGCGCCTCGATCCCGTCGAGGATGATCAGGAATTCGTCCCCGCCGTAGCGGCAGACCGTGTCCGATTCGCGCACCCCGAGTTGGAGACGGGTGGCGATGAGGCGCAGCAGCTCGTCGCCCACGGCGTGCCCTTGGCTGTCGTTGATGATCTTGAAGCGGTCCATGTCGACGAAGAGCAGGGCGAAGAGATGGGCCGGGTTCCGGCGCTGCCTGGCCAGGGCCTGCTCCAGGCGGTCCAGGCAGAGGGTGCGGTTGCCCAGGCCCGTCAGGGGATCGTGCAGGGCCATGAAGCGCAGCTGTTCTTCCATGGCCTTGCGCTTGCTGATGTCGAGGGCGGTCAGGATCCAGCCTCCGCCCGACGGGGTGAAGCGCAGCAGGACCCGCGCCGTGGCGCCGTCCCGGCAGGTCCACTCGGTTTCCAGGGACGAGGTGGACTCCAGGCTGGGCATGGCCCCGGAAGGCGGCGTGGCGTGCATGACGGCCCTGAGTTCCTGAAGGTGGTCCGTGTTGGTCATGAGTCGGCTCAGGGGCAGCCCGTCCAGCTCGCTCATGGAATAGCCGGTCAGGAGCAGGAGCTGGATGTTGGGCGCGTGCAGGCGGAAGTCATGGCACAGCGCGATGCCGATGGGCGCGGTGTTGAGGATGTTTTCCAGCTCGACCTGCTTCTCGGCCAGGGCCTTTTGGGCCAGGGTCCGTTCCGCGACCTCCAGCTGCAGGTTGCTGTTGGCCAGGCGCAGATGCAGGGACCGCTCCTGGACCATTTTTTCCAGGTTTTCCTGGTGTTCCAGAAGAACGCGGCGCGATTCCGTCAATTCCCGCGCGGTCTGGGTCAGGGCCCGACCCAGGTCGCCGATTTCGTCCGCGCCCAGATCGTCCAGGGCGATGGAAAAATTTTCGTCGCGCAGGGCCCGGGCCGCCTCGAACAGCCGGTTGAGCCGGCCGCCCAGATGGCGGCTGAAGAGGACGGCCATGGCCAGGGCCGCGCCCAGGGTCAGCCCCAGGGCCGCGTACAGGCCGTGGCGCATGCCGGCGACCGTGGCGTAGACCAGACTCTGGGGGCGGATCAGGACCACGGACCAGCCCCGCCCGGACACGCCGTGCACGGCGGCGACCAGCCGCGCGCCCTCGACGTCGAGATCGACGACCCCTTCCCGCCCGCCCTGGGCCATGAGGGTGATCGCGGGCACGGAAAATTCGGACAGGAGCCGTTCCTGACCCGAGGCGGCCACGACATAGCCGCGATGATCAAGGATCAAGGCCTGCCCGTCGCCGCTGAAAACGCCGGTCATGATGTCCTGGAAGGGCTTCAGGTCGAACTGTCCGATGAGCACGCCGGTGATGTCCCGCGTCTGGGCGCGGATGGGCTTGGCCACGGTCATGATGACGCCGAAGGGGTACAGGGTGGCGTGGATGTCGGAGATGACCTGCTGTCCCTGGGCCGCCTGGATGAACCACGTGTTTTCCTTCCATTCCCCGCGAAAGCCGTACTTGGCCGAGGCGCGGACCTGGCCGGAGGGCTCCAGGACGTAGATGTCGCGCAGGATGGGGTGCAGGCTCATGGTGTCGCGCAGGGCTTCCCCGAGGTCGTCCCTGGAGGCGTCCGGACGCAGGGCCGGATGCCGGGCCAGGACGTCGAGACTGTTCGCGCCGTCGTGCAGGGTGCGGTCGACTTCCTTGGCCACCTGACGGGCCAGGGTCCGCAGGGGCGCGCGGCTGATGTCCCGCACGGAGTCGCGCAGGGACCACAGGAAAAAGATCGTGATCATGGCCAGGGGCAGGGCCCCGATCGCGAACAGGGCCAGATTGATGCGGCGGGCCAGGCGCATGCGTCTAGTCCTGGCGGTTCAGGGTGGACCAGAGTTCGGCGGTCTGGGCCATGATGGCGTCGCCCTCGTGGAAGGCGGGGAACAGTTCGCAGCGCTCCAGGATGTCCCGTGGCGGGTAGATGTCGGGATCGGCCTGGACGTCCGGGGGCAGCAGTTTTCTGGCCGCGACGTTGGGGGTCGGGGAGTGCAGGGCTGCGGACAGCTTGGCCATGACCTCGGGCCGTTGCAGATAGTCGATGAAGGCCATGGCCTGGTCCTTGTGGCGGCTGGAGCGGGGGATCATGAGCTTGTCGGTCCAGACCATGCATCCTTCCTTGGGCACGAAATAGCGCAGGTCCGGATTGCGGTCGCGGGCCAGGAGGGCGTCGCCGCTGTAAATCTGCGCGGCCCAGAGGTCGCCCGCGACCATGCGGTCGACGATTTCGTCCACGGACAGATAGCCGCGCAGGAGGGGGCGCTGGGTCAGGAGGGCGTCGCGCACGGCCTGGAATTCGGCCTCGGTCCGCGGCAGGATGGAAAAGCCCAGTTTCTTGCTGGCGGCGGAGACGATTTCAAGGCCGCTGGGCAGCATGGCGATGCGCCCCTTGAGGGTTTCGTCCCAGAGCACGCTCCAGGAATCGGCCACTGGAATGCGCGCGGTGTTGACGATGACGCCGGTGGTTCCGGCCAGATAGGGCACGCCATGCACGGGCTCGGCGTCCGTGGCCCGGAGCGGGGGCTCGATGTGGGCGGCGTTGGGGATCTTGGCCAGGTCCAGGGGTGCGATGAGCTGGGCCGCGATCAACTCGTCGGCCGAGGTGTCGCTGATGACGACTACGTCACCGCGAAACGCGCTGGATTGCATCGCGCCCATCAGGATTTCCTCGTCCTCGAAGATCCGCGTCTCGACGCGGATTCCGGTTTCCCGCTCGAAGCCCCGCAGGGCGTCCTCGGTGACATAGTCGGGCCAATTCCAGAACACGATCCGGTTGGTGACGGTGGTCGGCTCGGCGGGCCGCTCCTCCTGGCCGCAGGCCGGAAGCAGGAGGGCGAGAAGGCAGAGAAGTCGGGTCAAGCGGCGCATGATGCCTCCCTGTGGTCCGGGGACCGGTTTTTGAATGCATGGCCCGTCGTCGCCGGGAAAACAAATCCCCGC
>CAYLNA010000041.1:4211-13031 GCA_964384665.1 uncultured Desulfovibrionaceae bacterium
CGGGGACCGGTTTTTGAATGCATGGCCCGTCGTCGCCGGGAAAACAAATCCCCGCGGTCGGGCGCGGCGGCGTCAGAGCGGGGTGACGCAGGCGTCCGGCGCGCATTCCTCGCTGACGACGCGGTTGCGCCCGCTCTGTTTGGCCCGGTACAGCCCCCGGTCCGCGGCCTGGATCAGGTCCACGACGTTGCAGCCCGGCGCGGGCACGACCGAACTCACGCCCAGGCTGATGGTGACCACCGACGCGACGGGGGAGGAGGCGTGCTCGATCTCCAGGCCCCGCACCGTGGCCCGCATGGCCTCGGCGATGTGGCGCGCGCCTTCCAGGGCCGTGCCGGGCAGGATGGCCGCGAATTCCTCCCCGCCGTAGCGGGCGGCCAGGTCCGCCGGGCGCTTGAGCTGGGAGGCCAGGGCTCCGGCCACGCGCTTCAGGCAGCGGTCTCCGACGACGTGCCCGTAGGTGTCGTTGAAGAGCTTGAAGTGGTCCACGTCCAAAAGGACCAGGGACAGGGGCTGCTGCTCCCGGGACAGGCGGGTCCATTCCTGGTCCAGGGTCTCGTTGAAGTGGCGGCGGTTGGGGATGCCGGTCAGGCCGTCCAGGGAGGAAAGCAGCTGGAGCTGGATGTTCTTCTCCTGCAGTTCGGCCTGCAGGGCCTGCAGCTCCAGGATCTTGGCGTCCAGCTCGCGGGTCTTGGCCTGCAGGGCCAGACGCTGGCGGTGGATTTCCAGGAAAATGTAGACCTTGCTCAAGAGCCGCTGCGGATCGAGGGGCTTGAACAGATAGTCCACGGCTCCGGAATCGTAGCCGCGAAACAGGTTGCGGGGCTCGGTGTGGTTGGCGGTGACGAAGATGATCGGAATATGCCGGGTGCGGGCGTTGCCGCGCATGAGTTCGGCGGTCTCGAATCCGTCCATTTCCGGCATGTGCACGTCCAGGAGGGCCAGGGCGAAGTCGTGATCGAACATGAGCCCCAGGGCCTCCTGTCCGGACGTGGCCCGGACGATGTTCAGCTCCGGGCTTTCCAGGAGGTTTTCCAGGGCGACCAGATTTTCGGGCCGGTCGTCGACGATGAGAATATCAAGGCGGTTGGTCATGGTGTGGGTGTGGCCAAAAGGTTGAGAAGGGCAGCGATGTCCTGGAGGTCCAGAACATGATCGACCGGGGCCGCGTCCAGGGCGGCCTTGGGCATGGCCTGGGCCTTGGCCGTCTCGGGGGTCTGGACGATGGCCAGCCCCCCCAGCCGCGCGACGCGGGCCAGGCCCCGGGCGCCGTCCTGGTTGGCCCCGGTCAGGACCACGCCGATCAGGGCCGGGCCAAAGGCGTCGGCCGCCGATTCGAACAGGACGTCGATGGACGGACGGGAAAAATTGACCCGTTCCCCGGCGCACAGGGACAGGGATTCGTCGGCCTCGACCAGAAGATGATAGTTGGGCGGGGCCACGTAGACGACGCCCGGCCGGATGCGTTCCTTGTCCTCGGCTTCCTTGACCGAAAGCCGGGCCTGTTCATCCAGGTAGGTGGGCAGGAAGGAGTCGGAATCCGGGGCCAGATGCTGGACGATGAACACGGGCAGGGGAAATCCGGCCGCAAGTCCGCCCACGACGATGCGCAGAGCTTCCATGCCCCCGGCCGAGGCTCCGATGACCACGGCCTTGAAGTGTCGGCTGGCGGTCATGACGCGGCGACCCTTTTCTTGCGGTAGATTTTTTCTTTTTCCCGCACCGGCTCGAAGAAGTCGGCGAGGGCGGAGAATTTCAGGCTCTCCTTGGAGCCCAGGCAGAGGAATCCGCCCGGTCCGAGGCTGTCGGCGAAGAGCCCGAGGACCCGATCCTGCAGGTCGCGGTCGAAATAGATGAGCACGTTGCGGCAGATGATCAGGTTCATTTCCCCGAACACCCCGTCCGTGACCAGATTGTGCTCGGAAAAGAGGACCCGCTCGCGCAGGAAATCGGCCAGGACCGCGCTTTTGTCCTGGGCCGTGTAGTAGTCGGCGAAGGAATTGGCCCCCCCGGCCTTCTGGTAGTTGGCGGTGTAGGCCTTGATGGCGTCCAGGGGGTAGACCCCGCGCTTGGCCTGCTCCAGGATGTCCCGGTTGAAGTCCGTGGCGTAGATCTGGGCCCGCTCGCGCAAGCCCGCCTCGTGCAGGAGGATGGCCAGGGAATAGACTTCCTGTCCGGCCGCGCAGCCCGCGTGCCAGATGCGGAAGAACGGGTAGGTCGCGATCAGGGGCAGGATGACCTCGGCCAGGGCGCGGTAAAAGGGCGGGTCGCGGAACATCTCCGAGACGTTGATGGACAGGTCCCGGAGCAGGGTCCGGAACATGTCCGCGTCATGGAGCACGGCGTGCTGGAGGTGGGAAATGGATTCCAGCCCGGACATGGTCAGGCGGTAGTCCACCCTCCGTTTGAGGTGGGCCAGGGAATAGTTGCGGAAATCATAGCCGTATTTCTGGAACACGGCCTCCAGCAACAGGCGCAACTCGATGCGTTCGGTTTCCGGATGGATTTCGCTCATTTGCCGTACAACCAGACCCGCAGCAGGGAGAGAAGTTTGTCCGTGTCCACGGGCTTGGGCAGATAGTCGTTGGCCCCGGCCTCGATGCAGGCGTTCCGGTCGCCCTTCATCGCCTTGGCGGTGAGGGCGATGATGGGCAGGCCGCGGTGCGCGGGATTCTTGCGGATCGCGCGCATGGCCTCGTAGCCGTCCATGACGGGCATCATGATGTCCATCAGGACCAGATCGATGCCCGGGGTTCCGGCCAGCTTGGCCAGGCTTTCCCGGCCGTCGCGGGCGACGACGACGGTGACGCCCTTTTCCTCCAGCACGTTGGACAGGGCGAAGACGTTGCGCATGTCGTCGTCGACCAGGAGAATGGTCCGCCCGGCCAGGCTCGATCCGGTCTCCGCTTCCGGAGTCGGCCGGCTCGCGCCGTCGGCGGGCAGGTTTTCCCGCACCCGGTGCAGGAAGAGGGTGGTCTCCTCCAAGAGGCGCTCCGGCGAGCGCGCGCCCTTGACGATGATGCTTTCGGCGTATTTCTTGATGCGCATTTCCTCGTCTTCCGAGAGTTCCCGCCCGGTGTAGACGACGATGGGCAGGCGGGGCAGGCCCGTGTTGGCGCGCAGGGTGCGCAGCACGTCGAAGCCGGACATGTCGGCCAGGCCGAGGTCGAGGATCATGCAGTCGAAGGTCTGCGTGGCCAGCAGGTCCAGGGCTTCCTTGCCGGTGGCGGCGGTGACGGTCTCCACGTCGTTCTCGCCGATCAGCTTGCGGATGGACTCGCGCTGGAGGCGGTCGTCGTCGACCACGAGCAGGCGCTTCAGGGGCCGGGACACGAACCCGTGAATGCGCTCGAAGGTTTCCTGGAGCTTCTCGACGTCCACCGGCTTGGTCAGAAAGCCGAGGGCGCCCTGGCGCAGGGCGTCCATGCTACTGTCCTCGGCCGTGATGAAATGGATGGGGATGGGGCGGGTGCGGGGATCGGCCTTGAGCCGTTTCATGACTTCCCAGCCGTCGATGCCGGGCAGGCCGATGTCGAGGATGATGGCGCTGGGATGGTAATAGTCGGCGAAATGGAGGCCGGTTTCCCCGTCCCCGGCCAAGAGGGCCTTGAAGCCCGCCTCGCGGGCCTGGTCGCGCAGGATGCGGGCGAAGCGCGGGTCGTCCTCGATGATGAGGATGACCTTGTCGCCGGGCGTCAGGACCTGGCGGTCATCCGTGACGTAGTCCGCCGCGCTCGGGCTGGGGGGCTGGGGCGCGGGCGTTTCCGGCGCGGCCTCGACCACGGCCGTGCTTTCGACCGCGCGCTCCGTCGCCGCGCTGGTCGCGGCCTCGTCGTTTTTGTCCAGGGTCGCCGCCGGCGCGGGAGGCTCGCTGTCGGCGGCCGCGCTGGCGTGGACTTCCGGGATGTACAGGGTGAAGGTCGCGCCCTGGCCCTCGACGCTTTCGAGCTGGATTTCCCCGCCCAGCAGCTTGGCCAGCTCGCGCGAGATGGACAGGCCCAGGCCCGTGCCGCCGTATTTGCGGCTGGTGCCTCCGTCGGCCTGGCGGAAGGCCTCGAAAATGGTGGCTTGTTTTTCCTGGGGAATGCCGATGCCCATGTCCCGGACCGCCAGGGCCACGGACGCGGCCGGATCCAGGCCGCTGGCCGAGAGATCCGTGTTCGGGGCCGGGCGGGAGATGGTCAGGGTCACCGCGCCGGCGTCCGTGAACTTGAAGGCGTTGGAGAGCAGGTTGCGCAGGATCTGCTGCAGGCGGTGGCCGTCGGTGACCAGGGCTTCCGGCAGGTTCTCGCCCTTGTCCACGACAAAGCGCACGCCCTTTTCCGCGGCCATGCCCTTGAAGACCCGCTGCAGGTCGGAGATCATGGCCGAGAAGGGCAATTCCTCGACATGCAGTTCGATCCGTCCGGCCTCGACCTTGGACAGGTCCAGGATTTCGTTGATCAGCTTGAGCAGGTCCGCGCCCGAGGCGTGGATGGCCTTGGCCGATTCGATCTGTTTCTCGCCGAGGTTGCCGGCCTTGTTCTGCCCGAGGAGCTGGGACAGGATGAGGATGGAGTTGAGCGGGGTGCGCAGTTCGTGGCTCATGTTGGCCAGGAATTCGGATTTGTAGCGGCTGGCCGCCTCCAGTTCCTGGGCCTTGAGCTTGAGCTGTTCCTGGGCCCGCAGCAACTCCTTGTTTTTCTTGCGGATGGCGTCTTTCTGCTCCTCCAGCTCCGTGGCCCGCTCGCCGAGCTTGTCGTTGGCGAACTGCAGCTCCTCCTGCTGCTCCTGCAAGCGCGACTCGGACTCCCGCAGGGCCCTGGTCTGCTCGGCCAATTCCTCGTTGGTGACCTGCATTTCCTCCTGCTGGGCCTGGAGTTCGGCCTGGGATTCCTTGAGCATCTTGGTCTGTTCTTCCAGCTCCTCGTTGGCCACGCGCAGCATTTCCTGCTGCTCCTGGGCCCGGCGCAGGAGTTCCGAGATCACGCCCCGCGACGCGGCCGCGTTGAAGAGGATGGCCGCGTTTTCCACGGTCTGCTCGATGAGCTGGCGTTGCAGCGGCGTGAAGGAGGTGTCGCTGCCGATCAGAAACGCGCCGACGGGCTTGGACTCGAACAGCAGCGGCGCGGCCAGGAAATGGACCGGGATTTTTTCCTCCACGCCGAAATTGTAGCGCGGCGCGTCCTCGGCGACGCGGGTGAAGGTCAGAATCTGTCCTTCCAGCACGGCCTGTCCGATCAGCCCCTCGCCGGTCCGCACGCGGGTGAAATGCCCGCTGCGGTTGGTGAAGGCGTAGGACGCGGTCAGGACCAGCTCGCCGTCCTCGTGCAGGTACACGAGGCCGAGTTGGGCATCGAGATACTTGGTCAGATAGGCGATGAACATCCGGGCCAGGTCCCGTGGATCGTGCTCGCCGCGCATGGTGTCGTCCAGGCCGGCCTTGCCCTGGCGCAGCCAGTCCATCTCGCGCAGGTTCCGGGCCATGCGGTTCAGGGCCTTGGCCAGCATGCCCAGTTCGTCGTTCTGGCGCAGTTCCAGGCGGGCGTCGAGATCGCCGGCGGAGATGGCCTCGGCGAAGTGCACGCCCTGCTCCAGGGGGCGGCTGATGCGCCGGGCCAGTTGGTAGGCGCCGGGCGTGATCATGGCCACGAGCAGCGCGCCGGTGGCGGAGATGGCCAGGAGAAAGGTCAGGATGGGGCGCAGCACCTCGGCTTGGTTGATCTTGGAAATGAGCATCCATTTCACGCCGAGCACGTCCAGGGTGTTGAAGGCGACCAGGACCGTGGTTCCGCTGCTGTCCTCGTAGGTTCCGTCCCCGCCGTCGAAACCCGCCGTTCTGGCGTCGCGCCAATAGGGCGGGCTCTTTTCCAGGGTGTAGCCGATGACGTAGCGGCCCTGGCCCAGGGTCTGGATGTCGCTGCGCAGCTCGAAGCGGTTTTCGTTTTCGTGCCAGCGCAGCAGGTAGGATTCTCCGGATTCGCCCAGTCCCTGCCGGGACGGCATGATCTGGTTGATGAATTCCGCCGAGAGGCGGACCGCGACGACCCCGGCCACGGCCCCGGTCGTGTCGCGCAGGGGGTAGCCGATGAAGGCCGACTGCTGCCCGTTGCTGGGCTCGTGGGGGGCGAAGTCCTCGAAGACGATGTCCTCGGTCTTGATGGTCCGACTCCAGATTCGGCCCATGGCGCTGGAGTGGAACTGACCCGTGGCCAGGCTCGTGCCCAGGTCTGGTTCGGGATGGGCCGCGTACATGACATGGCCTTGCTGGCGGTTCAGCACGTACAGGTTCTGGAACCCGTTGGCTTGCATGAACCGCTTCAGCTGCGCGTCGTAACGGTCGTGGATTTTGCGGTATTCCGGGCCGTCCACGGGATAGTCCTGATGTCCGGTCAGATTCTGGTCGCCCTGGAACAGGATCAGGTCCTCCAGGAATTTCTGGGCGTCCTTGCTGTTGGCCAGGAATTTGAGATTGCCGACCCGCTCGTCCAGGGCGGATTGGAGTTTGTCCCGCTTGATGGCCTGGATGGTGCGCAACTGCTCGAAGGCCTGGTCCATGAGGGCGGTGGAGGCCGAATAGCTGCCGATCAGGGCGACGATGGCCAGGGGCGCGATGCCGGTCATGATGAAGAGAAAAAGAAGCTTGGGCTTCATCCGGATGTTGTTGAAGATCATGTGGTATCCTGGATTAGCGGGAAGATTTGGCCGAAGTGGACACGGAAATGACGCCCGGCTGAGGAATATTCCGCCGTGGGATACGCCATTTTTCCGTCAAGAGCAACGCCTCTGTCCTACATCGCACGCGCCTTGGAAACGCAGCCCACGGGAAATGCTGGGGAAATGGGAAGTGGCGCGGTCCTTGATAATTCTTCGGATAACGGCGGAATCGGATGCGTCCGGCGTGGGGAGGAAACATGCGCGAATTTTGTGAAACATTCACGGGAGCGGGAGTCGGGGTCGAGGTTCGCAATCCGGGACCGGACATCGTGCATGGAGCCCTGCGCATCGAGGCCGCGGACCTGCGCAAGCTGGTCTATTTCGTCATCGGGCCCTTCGACGTGCGCGCCTTCCTGCTCAACGAGCACGTGCCGTCGGGACTGTGCTGCACGGTGCGCCTGGAGGGTCCCTGCCTGGGGTGGCTCATCGAGACCCTGGCCGGCGGCCTGCGGGAGCGCCCCTTGCCCGGAGTCGGGTCGGCGGCGCGTTGACGGCGCGTCTGCGTTTTCGCCTTCCGCGCGGCGGGGGCTGGGCGGTGCTCGGAGCGCCTGGCCGCGCCGAGGGTGGTCGTTTGTGTTCAGTTTGTGGGCGATGTTGTGTTTGCATGTTTTCTTTCTGGACAATGTGGGCGCCGCGTGGAAGCGGGTGGACGGGGCCTGGGGGCCACGCTGACTTTGTTTGCTTGTGAAATGAGCCGGATGCGTGTTTGACGCATCGTCGGGACTCTGACAGTCAAACTTGGCACGAACCTCGCTTCTTCAGGTTCGATTCGAGCGGATGCGCGCCGGGCCGGCTCCGGCGTCGGTCTCCGCCTCGGGTTCCCCTTTGTTCACCAGGGCCGCGCGGTCCTTCGCGCGGCCTCTTTTTTTCCAGGAGGAAACATGTCCCAGAAGCGCATTGTTGTTGTCGGAGGAACCGCCGCCGGACCCAAGGCGGCCGCCCGGGCCAAACGTCTGGACCAGAGCGCGGACGTCGTCCTGCTGCAGAAGGCCCCCGAGCTGTCCATGGCCTCGTGCGGCTATCCGTATTACGTGGCCGGTGATTTCAAGGAGCGGGAAAAGCTCCTTTCCACCCCGGCCGGCGTGGTCCGCGATCCGAATTTCTTCAACGGCGCCAAGGGCGTCACGGCCATGGTCGGGACCGAGGTGACGCGGATCGACCGCGCCGGCAAATACGTGTCCTGGACCCGTCCCCAGACCGGCGAGGCCGGGATGCTGCCCTATGACAAGCTCATCCTGTGCACAGGGGCCAGCCCGCGCGTTCCGTCCATTCCGGGCCGCGAACTGGCCGGCGTGACCACCCTCAATTCCCTGGCCGACGCCGACAACCTGCGCCATCTGGCCGAAAAGGGTTTGGCCCGCCGGGCGGTCATCGTCGGCGGCGGCTTGATCGGCATGGAAACCTGCGAGGCCCTGCTCAAGTCCGGCCTGGACGTGACCGTGGTCGAGGCCGCGCCCCAGACCCTGGGCTTCCTGGACACGGAGCTGGCCAAGCTGGTCGAAAATCACGCCCGCGCCAAGGGCGCGAAAATTATCACCGGCGTGGGCATCTCGGCCCTGGAAGGCGCGGACGGCAAGGTGAGCGCGGCCCGGCTGGCCGACGGCGCGATCCTGCCCTGCGATCTGGTCGTCCTGGCCATCGGAGTGGTCCCCAATTCGGGCCTGGCCCGTGAGGCCGGCTTGAACCTGGGCGTGGCCGGAGCCATCAGCGTCGATGAATTCATGCGCACCTCGGACCCGGACATCTACGCCGCCGGCGACTGTATCGAGGTCACCCACCGCATCACCGGGCAGAAAGTCCATGCACCCTTTGGCGATCTGGCCAATCTGGAAGGCCGCGTGGCCGGCGAGAACGCCGTGCTCGGCGATGCGGTCCGCTTTCCCGGCACCATCGGCAGCGGCATCTGCAAGGTTTTTGATTTCGGCGCGGGCTCCACGGGCCTGTCCGAGCGCCGCGCCCGCGAGGCCGGCTTCGACGTGGTCACGGCCATCAACGCCAGCCCCGACAAGCCCGGCTTCATGGGGGCCAAACCGCTGGTCTCGAAGATGATCGCCGACCGCACGACCGGTCGCATCCTGGGCTTCGCCTGCGTCGGTCAGGGCGAGGTCAACCGTCAGGTGGCGG
>CAYLNA010000042.1:0-13022 GCA_964384665.1 uncultured Desulfovibrionaceae bacterium
TCTCGTACACGCCGCGCGACTTCATGCCGACGAAACGGTTCTCGACCATGTCCAGGCGGCCGATGCCGTGTTTGCCCCCCAGTTCGTTCAGCTTGGCCAGCATCGCGGCCGGGGACAACTTTTCGCCGTTCAGGGACACGGGGTTGCCGGCCTCGAAGTCCAAGGTGATGACCTCGGCCTGATCCGGAGCCTGTTCGGGGTCGACGCTCATCAAATAGGTGCCGGGGCCGGGCTCGGACCAGGGGTCTTCCAGCTCCCCACCCTCGAAGCTCAGGTGGAGCAGGTTGCGGTCGCAGGAATAGGGCTTTTCCTTGGTCACGGGCACGGAAATGCCGTTTTCCTCGCAAAAAGCGACGAGCTGGGTGCGAGAGTTGAGGTCCCATTCCCGCCAGGGCGCGATGGTCTTCAGATGCGGAGCCAGGGCCAGGGTCGAAAGTTCGAACCGGACCTGGTCATTGCCCTTGCCCGTCGCGCCATGGGCCACGGCCTGGGCGCCCTCGGCCAGGGCGATCTCGACCATTTTCTTGGCGATCAGCGGCCGGGCGATGGAGGTGCCGAGCAGGTAGCCGCCCTCGTAGACGGCGTTGGCGCGGAACATGGGAAAAACATAATCGGCCACGAACTCTTCCTGCAGATCGACGACAAAGGCCTTGGTCGCGCCGGTCGAAAGGGCCTTGGCCTCCAGCCCGTCCAGTTCCTCGCCCTGGCCCAGGTCGGCGGTCATGGTGATGACCTCGCAGCCATAGGTTTTCTTGATCCACTTCAGGATGGCCGAGGTATCCAGACCTCCGGAATAGGCCAACACGACTTTTTCAATCTTGCTCATGAGATAACTCCGTTATTTAGAGCGGCCGCGCCGCCTAGCTGTAGATCCATTCCAAGATGGCCTTCTGCATGTGCAGACGGTTCTCGGCCTGATCAAAAACAATGGACTTCTCGCCCTCGAAAACCGCCTCGCTCACTTCCTCGCCGCGATGCGCGGGCAGGCAGTGCAGGACCTTGGCGGCCGGATCGGCCAGGGCCAGCAGCTCGTCGTCCACGCAGTAGCCGGCAAAGGCCTTTTCGCGCTTCTTCTGCTCCGCTTCCTGGCCCATGGAGGCCCAGACATCGGTGTTGACAAAGTGAGCCCCGGCCACGGCGGTCTTGGGATCGTCGGTGACAAAAATCTTGCCGCCCATCTTCAAGGCCCGCTCCAGAACCGTGGTGTTCGGCATGTAGCCCCGGGGACAGGCCAGATTGAGCTGGAAGCCGAAATAGACGCAGGCGTTGATCCAGGAATGGGCCATGTTGTTGCCGTCGCCGACCCAGGAAACGACCAGATCCTTGAAGGTTCCGGTCCGCTCATGGATGGTCAGCATGTCGCTCATGACCTGGCAGGGGTGGTAGCTGTCCGTCAAAGCGTTGACAACGGGGACGGAGCCGTAACGGACCAAGTCTTCCACGTTCTTGTGGGCGAAAGTCCGCACAACCATGCCCTGCACGTAGCGGGACAGAACCCGGGCCGTGTCCTTCAGCGGCTCGCTGCGGCCCAGTTGGGAATCGGCCGGCGTCATGAAGATGGTGTCGCCGCCCAAATGGCGGATGCCGACCTCGAAGGAAACCCGGGTCCGGGTGGAGGCCTTTTCGAAAATCATGGCCAGGACCTTGCCGTCCAGCAGATTGGAACGGAAATCCCGATCCTTCATCTCCTTGGCCCGCAGCACCAAGTCCATGGCCTCGGTGGCCTTCAGATCCAGAATCGTCAAAAAATGTTTCATATCATCACCCAAACATCCGGCGCGCCGGGTTGCATGTTCAGCCAGAAACGCGAAAAGCAAAACGTCTACAGAGCTTGCCCACTGTTTGTAAAGCATGCCGAACCGCCCGGAGGGCGATAAAAAAGGCCAGCGCGCCAGCACCGGCCCCATGAATGTCCGCGCTGAAGCGCTCAGTATTGCGTGAAACGGGCGAAGGCCCGGGCCATGCTCACGGCCAGGCCGCGCATGACCGCGTAGGTCGGATGCTCGGGCAAACGGCGCGCGCTGCGCACGACGACATAGTCCTTGTCCGGCTGCCCTTCCATCATGGCCGATTGGGCCGCGGACCAGATCAGGGTCGAGGTCGGAACCCAATGGACCTCCACTGTGGCCCCAATGGACGTCCGACCTGTTCCCCCGCCCTCGAAGAATTGGGACACATTGCCCGTGATCAGGATATTGGCCCCCTTGGCCCGAGCCAGGGCCAGAGCCTGGTTCAATCCCGGCCAGGGCTGGGCGGAGTCGTATTCCAGGGCGGCGAAAAGCCGGGACTCCAGCCACGCTTGGCGGAAAATATCCCCCAGTTCCCGCCCCACGTCCTTGCGCACGGCGCCTTCCTGGCGCACGGCAAAGGGCAGGATCAAGGCGCGCAGGCCCTCGCTCGGCATGGACTCCGGGGTCACGGCCTCGACCAGCGCGCTCAGCTCCACGGGAGCGTCGTCCTTGTATTCGACCCCGTGGAGCGTGATCTCCAACGGGTCCGTGGCGCATCCGCCCGAGACCGCCAGCAGTATACATAGCAGAAAAAATTTCATGGGCCATCCTCCTTGGCAGGAAAATTCAAGCAAGATAGGGACCAACGGACCGCGCAAACCCCGACCAGGAGCCAAGCCGTGACCACGTTCTTCCGCTACCGCCTCGCGCATCAGGACAGCCTGCTCGGCGTGGCCTATTTCAGCCCGGAACCCGTCGAAACCATGAGCCTGGAGCAGTGCCTGGAGCATGTCCGGCGGCTGCCCAACGACGAATTTATGCGCGGCCATGTCCGCCCGCTCCTGGCCGCGCTGGGCGCGGCGGAACTGCGCGCGCGGTTCGCGGCGGCCGAGCCCGTCGTCCAGGCCTTGATCCTGGAGACAGCGCTCCTGACTCCGGCCCTGGCCCCGCTGTGGGAGGAACTCCGGGCAGCGGCCCCGGCCCTGGCCGGCCAGACCCCGCAAGTCTTCCTGGCCAGCGTGGTGAGCGCCGACCATGACCTCCACGCGGCCGTCAGCCAGGCCCTGGCCGCGAACATCTTCGAGCACCACGCCCTGCCCGACCTGCCCGATCTGCCCGATCCTGGCCCCGAACTCCGGCGCACCGATCCGGCCCGCGTCCGCGCCAGCCTAGAGGCGACAGCGCCCTGTCCGCGCCGTCCGGCCGCCGAAACCCACGCCCTGGCCATGGAGCGCCTCTACGGTCTGGCCGTTCTCGATGGCCCGGAAATGCGCCATCACGCGTCCCTCGCGCCCTGGGGCCTGTTGCGGCGCTGGCGACTGGACCGGACCACGCGCCACGGAGCCTTCAATTTCCGCCTGGACGGGGTCATGACCAGCTATGGCCGAGGCTTGACCCTGGACGAGGCGCGGGCCTCGCTGGCCATGGAAATCGTGGAACGGTACAGCTCCTTCGCCGACATCCGCGATGGACGCATTTCCGGCAGCCGCGACGGCGGCGAAATTCGCGTCGGCCGCTGGAGCGACCTGGGCGACGCGGCCCTGGATCCGAACCGCTTTCAACTCGAAGTCCCCTACCGCGATCAGCCCCTGCACTGGCTGGAAGCGGCGGATCGACATGGCCGACCCGTGCTCGCGCCCGTGCAAAGCGTCTACCTGTTCACCAATCTGGACGAGATCCGCCTCTTCGGCGGGCTGGGCTCCACGGGTCTGGCCTCGGGCAACACGCCGGAAGAGGCCAAGGTCAGCGGACTGTTGGAAGTGATCGAGCGGGACAGCGAGGCGGTCGGCGCGTTCGACCCCGAGCGGTGTTTCCGCGTCACAAGCCAGGACCCGGAACTCGCGGCCCTGCTGGAGAGCTACCTGTCCCAGGGCGTGGATCCGATTTTTCAGGACCTCACCTCGGACCTGGGCGTGCCCTGCTACAAATGCTTCGTGCTCCTGGCCGGGGGCGGACTGGTCAAGGCCACGGGGGCGTCGCTTTCGGGACGGCGGGCCGCCCTCTCGGCCCTGACCGAGACGCCCTTTCCCTATCCCCAGGGCCCCGCCTCGGCGCCTGGACCAGACGGGCTGCCGGTGCGCGCGGTGGAGGATCTGCCGGACCACTCCACCGGCTCGGCCAGCGGGGATCTGGCCCTGCTCGAAGCCATCCTGGAGGACCAAGGCCTTGCGCCCGTCTACGCGGACCTGACCAAGCGGGAACTGCGTCTGCCGGTCTATCGGGCCATCGTGCCCGGACTGGAGATTGTCGCGGACTTCGACCGCTTCACCCGCGCCAGCCCGCGAATCTGGCGAGGCCTGCTCAAAGCGAGGGGAAAAGGCGGATTTCGGCCGGATCGGGAGTGACGGCGGCCACGGCCAGTTCGGTCAGGCCGTCCATTTCCGGGCCATGGTCGTGTCCCATGAGGTGCAGCAGGCCATGGGCCAGGAGGCGCACGGTGTAGGCGAATAGATCCTGATTGTAGAGAAAGGCTTCCCGGGCCAGGGTCTCGGCCGAAAGGACCAGATCCCCCAGCCAGGGCTCCTCGCCGCTCGGAAAGCTGAGCACATTGGTCGGTCCCAGACAGCCCATGAATTGTCCGTTCAGCGCGGCCATTTCCCGGTCGTCGACGATGCGCAGGGCCGCCTCCCACTCCGCCAGCCCAAAAACCTCGGCCAGACCGTCAAAAATTCCACTCAGTTCCGGCGCGGACAGGGGCAGACGCGGGTCCGTGGGCACGGTCTTGTCCAGGTGCAACATCAGAGCTTCTCTCCCTTGCGCGCCTCCATGGCCAAGCGGTGCTGGTCATAGGCGCGGACAATGCGGCCAACCAGGGGATGGCGGATGACGTCCTCGTCGGTGAAGCGGATCATGGCGACGCCCTGCACGTCCTTGAGCACCTCCATGGCCTGGACCAGACCCGAGCCGATGTGGACCGGCAGGTCGATCTGGGTCACGTCCCCGGTGACCACAGCCCGCGAGCCATGGCCCAGGCGGGTCAAGAACATCTTCATCTGCTCGGGCGAAGTGTTCTGGGCCTCGTCCAGAATGACGAAGGCGTTGTTCAGGGTCCGGCCGCGCATGAAGGCCAGGGGCGCGATTTCGATGGCCCCGGCCGCGATCATCTCCTGCACGCGGTTATAGTCGAGCATGTCGTGCAGGGCGTCGTAGAGCGGGCGCAGGTAGGGATTGACCTTCTCGACCAGATCGCCGGGCAGGAAGCCCAGTTTTTCCCCGGCCTCCACCGCCGGCCGGGTCAGGATGAGGCGCTTGACCTTTTTCTGCAGGAAAAGGGACACGCCCACGGCCACGGCCAGATAGGTCTTGCCCGTGCCGGCCGGGCCAATGCCCAGGGTCAGATCAAGCTCGCGCAGGGCGTGCAGATACTCGCGCTGGGTCACGGTCTTGGGACAGATTGTCTTGCGCGGGGACACGGCGAAGAGCGATTCCTGGTAATACGCCTTGAGCGGCGTGGACGGATCGCGGAGCATGATGCGCAGGCTCTGTTCGATGTCCCGGTCGAAAAGTTTGTGCCCGGAACGGACCAGATCATAAATCTGGGCCAGAAACCGACAGACCAGATCGACCATGATCCGATCCTCGCCGGACACGCCGACCTCGTTGCCCCGGCTCTCCACGCGCAGTCCCGTGGCCTGGGCCACCGAGTCCAGATGCGCGTTGCCAGGGCCGAAAACCTCGCGCGCGAAATCCGCGTTCTCGAATGTAATTTCCCGATATTCCATGACACCTCGATACGGTTCGCCCCGGTCCGCGCCGACCCCGCATTCCGAATCGGCGTCCGCTCGTTTGCAAATCAGAACGGACTTCCGTAAGGGAAGGGTCCTGCGGCCACGGGCCACGCGACGCCAACTCCAAGAACTTCCGGCTTCCAACGAAGCCGACCGAACCATGGGCAAAAATAAAAGAAAAAAAATCAACACGCTTCCGGCGGTCAGACCGGAAACCCAGCTTGCCTTCCAGGAAGCCAAGGGCATGGTCGGCAAGGCCATGGTGACCGCGATCAAGACCAATCTGGCCTTCCTGGCCTGCTCCGGACTCTATGCCTACCGCTCCGGACAGCGTTTCTGGGAACGCAAGGGCAGCTCCTGGTGGGCGCGGGCGCGGGCCTTCTCCAAAACCGCCTATCTGGCCTTGCAGGAAGATGCCTTTGGCTCGGACATCCACATCAAGACCCTGGACCTGGACCGCGTCCTGACCGAGGGCAAACCCACCCTGTCCATCCCGGCCACTCCCGAGGCCGTGAACGATCTCATCCAGAAAAAATAGCGCCGTCCGGCTTCAGGCGGAAAATCCGCGTCCAAACCCAGACGGCGACGCAACCGGCTAGCCGCCGATGGCGGTCATGGCCCGGTCGCAGACCTGCGTGCGCTCCCGGTCCTGCAACAGACGGTAGCCCAGGGGTTTCTCGGCGTTGGCCCGCAGGAAAAGATTCAATAATTCCTGTGAATCATGCCCTGATTTACGCAGGATGGCCCGGGCGTCGTATTCCTTGTCCGAAAAGAGACAGGTTCGCAGTTTGCCGTCCGAGGTGACCCGAAAGCGGTTGCAGCTCTCGCAAAAATGGTGGCTGACGGCCGAGATGACCCCGATCCGCCCCGATCCGCCGGCGATGCGGTACATGCGGGCCGGACCGCTGTTGCGTGAGGCCTCGCGGACCTCGTCCAGGGGAACCAGTTTTTCCACGTCGGCGATGATGTCGTCGGCGGGCCAATAATTGTCCCGGCTCCAGCGGGACTGATAGCCAATGGGCATGAATTCGATGAAGCGCACGTCCAGACCGTGAGCCCGGGCGAAATCCACGAATCCCGGCAGTTCGTTGTCGTTGATCCCCTTCAGGGCGACCACGTTGACCTTGACCCGCAACCCGCCGCGCAGACAGGCGTCGATGCCGGCCCGGACCTGATCGTAGCCGTCAACGCCGGTGATCTCCCGGAATTTCTCCCGTTCCAGCGTGTCCAGGGAAATGTTGAGGCAGGTGATGCCCGCGTCCCGAATGGCCTCGATCCGGCCATCGAGCATAGTCCCGTTGGTGGTGATGCGCAGGTCCAGATCCGGATAGCGAGCGTGCAGCTTGGCCACGAAGGGAATAAACCCCTTGCGGGCAAACGGCTCTCCCCCGGTCAGACGGACCTTTTCCACCCCGGCGTGAATGGAAACATCGACCAGTTCGAGCAGCTCCTCGTAGGTCAGGATATCGTCGTGCGGCAGGAAAACCCATTCAGCCTGGGGACGGCAGTACAAACAACGCAGATTGCAGCGGTCGGTGATGCTCAAACGCAGATAACTCACCTTCCGGCCGTGGGAATCGATCAGCATGTTCCACCTCGCTTCGGAATTATGGCCCGCCAGACGTATGTCGTCACCGATGGGATGTAAAGTCAGACCCGCAGCCGCTCCTCCAGGCCGGGGTCGATGCGCGGACGCACGGTCCGCAGCACCTTGTCCACGGCCACCTGCCCCAATCCGGCGCCCTTGATGGCGCGCACGTCCTGGACCAGACACAAGAGCACGTCCCCCCGGTCGGCCATCTTCAGATGGCTGGCCAGTGCGGCCAGGACAGCGGCGTCCTGGATGGTCGCCTCGGGCACATCCTGCTTGGGAAAATCACGCTTGATGATGACATGCGCGCCCGGCCCGTCCTGGGCATGCAACCAATAATCGAAAGGGCTGGCTATCCGCAAAAGCTGATGGTTGGCCTGGGCGTCGCGGCCGCGCAGGAGGAAAAAACCGTCCTCCGAACGGTACACGTTCACCTTCACCTGGCGATACTTGGCCGGAAGCTGGGCGTTCGGAACGAGGCGGACCCGATCCTGGCCTGGACCGGGAACAACCGGCGTCCTGCCGGCGCGGGCCGCTTCCAGGCTCCGCTCCAAGGCCGCCTCCCGCTCGGCGATCAGCGGCAACCCGCGCCGTCCCTTGGCGGAGCGGGCAAAAAGACGTTCCATGTTTTCGCGCAGGGTTAGCTCCAGACGCAGCGTCACGGTCCTGAGCTGGCCGGATTGATCCGGAACCACCACCGAAGGCAGACGGGCGTTCTTGTCCAGGGCGTGGAGATGGGCCTGCACAAGACGGGCGTCATCGGCCTCCCGAATCATGGTCTCCAGACGGATTCTGTCCTCGCGCAGGCGCAGCAAGGCCCGCTCGATGCGCCGGCATTCCCGGCTGACGACAGCGTCGCCTCCGTGGTGAACCCTGGCCACCTCCGCCAGGGACTGGCCATGGGCCTTTTCCGCCGCGTCCAGCACGCTGGTAAAAAAAACGGAGTCCGCGCCCTCGGGCCAAAGCCGAACCTGGGGCTGGCCGCGATGGTCGGTCACCACATGGCATCCGCTCAAACTGTCCTGCCGCAGCGCCGCCAGCAGGGCGTCGGCCTCGTCCAGGTCAAGGGCGGCGAGGTGGCGGCGCAAGGGCGGGGTCAGGTGCGGATGCGTCTTCCAGACCTCGGGGTCCGCCCGCAGCGCCTCGGCATCCGGCCACCATGGCTCGGCGCCGAACTCCTCGGGCAGGACCTCGGCCAGGGATACTCCGGTCCGCAGATCGAGCACGAGCCACTGCCCTTCCCCCGGCGACAGGCGCAGCCCCAGCCGCCGCCGGGGCCAATCGGAAACCAGCTCCAGAACGCGCCGGCCGCGCAGGCGCTTGCGCAGCCACATGGCCTGACCGCCGGGATTGGGCGGATTATCCGGCTTGTGCGCGGAAAGCATCAGAAACGGAACAGGCTTGCCCGCGTGCAGAATCAGATACCCGGCCCGGCCCAGGGCCAGGGTCCAGACTGCGGGCAGGGGCGCGAAAACCTTTTCCACGCGCATGCCGACGATCCGCGCGGCCACTTCCCGCGCGACGGCGCGGAAGACGATGGCGTCCATGGCGAACTCCTAAAAAAAGGCGCGTGCCGGAGTCCGGTACGCGCCTGTGACAGCACTGACTGGGCAGGGATCAATCGCCCCGCAACCGTTCCTCTTCTTCCCGGCGGCTCTTGCACTCGATGCACAGGGTCGTCACCGGGCGGGCCTTCAGGCGCGGAATGCCGATGTCCTCGCCGCAGTCCTCGCACACGCCAAAGCTCCCGTCCTCAATCCGGTCCAGGGCCTCGTTGATTTTTTTGATCAATTTGCGGTCCCGATCCCGCAAACGCAGGGTGAAGGTGCGGTCGGACTCGGCCGAGGCCCGATCGGCGGGGTCGGAATAGTATTCCACGTTTTCCGACATGTCCTCGATGGTCGCCTCGCCCTGGCGTTGAATATCATCGATCATCTGTGTCAAATATTCTCTAAAGAACTCAAGGTCTTTGGCTTCCATGGCATGTCCTCCTACGGGTCTGATACTTCGGGAAGGTGTATCTATACATTGCCAAGTCAAAAGTAAATAGCTCGAATCAAAACTCAACGCCACGTCGGACACAGCGCGGAACATCGGCATCCACCGCCGCCGCTACTCGAAAATTCAAAAAACGAGCCAGGAACAGAGCCGGAAAAACGGGGCCTTGCCAAAGATTGAAAACGAGGCTGAACTGCGCGCGGCCGGATTCGACGCGCCGGCGGGCTTGCTCGTTCAGGCCACGGTCCGGCCCGGCTTGAAAATCCTGATCGGCGCGACCCAGGACCCGAGCTTCGGGCTCATGACCATGGTCGGCTCGAGCGGCCAGATGGTCGAACTTTTGTCGATCCAAGATCGGACAAGGTCAAGGGGGCTTCAGGATTTGCGGCGAAAAAGCTGCTTCTCCGAAGTATGAACGCTGCGATCTGCTTTTAAACGACGATCCGCCGTAAAGCCGCACATTGACAACATGCACCTCCTGCCGTTTAAGTCACCCGTTGCATTTGCGCTCTTTCAACATCAGGAGTCCCCCCGCCCATGCCTCTGACCCTTTCCCAACTCGAAAGCCACCTGTTCAAGGCCGCCGATATCCTGCGTGGCAAGATGGATGCCTCGGAATTCAAGGAATACATTTTCGGTATGCTCTTTCTGAAGCGCTGTTCCGATGTTTTTGACCAGCGCCGTGAAGAAATCATCGCCAAGGCCGTGGCCAGTGGCAAAAGCCAAGCCGACGCCGAGCAGGACGCGGAAAACCCCCGCTGGTACAGAGCGACCTTCTGGGTTCCGAAAGAATCCCGCTATGAATGGCTGCTGAACGAAGCGCATCACAATGTCGGCGACGCTCTGAACAAGGCCCTGGGCAACCTGGAGGCCGACAACGTCAAGCTCACCGACGTGCTGGAGCACATCGATTTCACGCGCAAGGTCGGCCAGGGGAAAATACCGGACATCAAGCTCCGGCAGCTCATCATCCACTTCGGCAAGCATCGCTTGCGCAACGACGATTTTGAATTCCCGGATCTGCTGGGCGCGGCCTATGAATATCTGATTGGCGAGTTCGCAGATTCTGCGGGCAAGAAAGGCGGCGAATTCTACACGCCCCGGACCGTGGTGCGCATGATGGTCAATCTGCTGCAACCGTCCGTGCATCATGACGTGTATGACCCCTGTTGTGGGTCCGGCGGCATGCTCATTGCCGCCAAGGAATTCATGGACGAACACGGCGAAGACGGCGCCAAGGCCAATCTGTTCGGTCAGGAGTTCAGCGGCACGGTCTGGTCCATCGCCAAGATGAACATGCTTCTGCATGAAATTCCCACGGCCGAACTGCACAATGACGACACCCTGGCCAATCCCAAACACATCCGGGACGGCGAGCTGCGCCGCTTTGACCGCATCCTGACCAATCCCCCGTTCTCCATTAACTGGGGCACCTCGGAGAACAATCCCGACGGCACGCCCATGTGGCAGCCGACCTTTCCGGAACGCTTTTCCTATGGCCAGGTTCCCCTTGGCTCCAAGAAGGCGGACCTCATGTTTTTGCAGCACATGATTGCCGTGCTGCGCGAGGGCGGCATGCTGGCCACGGTCATGCCTCATGGCGTGCTCTTTCGTGGAGGCGAGGAAAAGAACATCCGTCAGGGCATCATTGAAGACGATCTGCTGGAAGCCGTCATCGGCATTGCCCCGAACCTCTTTTACGGCACCGGCATTCCGGCCTGCATCATGGTTGTGCGGCAACGGGTCCACGACGGCGCGGCCTGGAACAGCGGCAAGCCCAAGGACCGCCAGGGCAAGGTGCTCTTCATCAATGCGGACCGCGAATACTTCGAAGGCCGGGCACAAAACCATCTCCTGCCCGAACACATTGAAAAGATCGTGACCGTGTTCAACGCCTACCGCGAAGAACCGGGCTTTTCCGCCATTGTCAGCACCGAAACCCTGCGGACCAACGACTACAACCTGAACATCCGCCGTTATGCGGACAATTCCCCGGCCCCGGAACAGCATGACGTGCGGGCGCATCTGGTGGGCGGCATCCCCAAGGCGGAAATTGCCACGCTTGAGGGCCTGTTCTCGGCGCATGGTCTTGAGACAAGTGAACTTTTTGTGGATGGCGACGACAAGTACGTGCAGTTCTCCCCGGACATCACGGCCCGGCATCAACTCAAAGGCCTGATCGAAAACAACGCGGGCTTGCAGGCCAAAGAGGCGAAGCTGCGCAGCACTTTTGCCGCATGGTGGACAGAGCACAGCCAGCGCATCACGGCCCTGGCCGGAACAACCTCGGACACAACGAGTCTGGTCGGGCTGCGCACGGAACTGCTGGACAGCTTCCGCACCGTGTTTGAGGCCGTAGGCCTGCTCGATACCTATCAGGTGCGCGGCATCATTGCCGGGTTCTGGTATCAGACCAAATACGAATTTCTGACCTTGCGCGCCCGCGATTGCAAAGGGGTGGTGGATGCGTGGCGCACCAGCATCCTGACCGACCTGGAAGACGCGGACTCCAAAAGCAGGCCCATGGAGCACAAACTGGTCAAGTTCCTGATGAGCGATTTTCTGGAGGAACTGGCCAAGCTGGAAGCGGAAAAGGCGGACCTGGACAGCAAGATCAAAGCCGCCACGCCCGCAAAAGCCGAAGGCGAAGACGACAATCCAGAAGAGGAAACCGATCCGGAAACCACGGTGGACCCAGGCCAGCTCAAGGCGTGGAAAGACCGTCTGAAATCCGTAAAAAAGAAGATCAAAACGCACCATGACGCCCTGGCCAGCAAACTGAACAGCGCCGTGGACGGCCTGACTCCCGACCAAGCCTCAAAACTCTTCCTGACCATTCTGCACAACGACATGCACGCCATTGTGGAACGCTACATCACCAGCCAGCGTAATCGGATCGTAGCGGCTTTTGAAAACTGGTGGGACAAGTACAAGGTGACGCTGACAGAGATTGAGGAAAAGCGGGATGCTACCGCCAAGGAATTGCAGGGGTATTTGAAGGGGTTGGGGTATGTCTGAAAATTGGAAAAATTCTCTGTTAAGAGAACTCTGTAACTTCATATCTGGATCTGGATTTCCTGAACATTTACAAGGGATGAAAAATGGAGATCTACCTTTTTATAAGGTAAGCGACATGTCTTCTCCAGGAAATGAACGATTTTTAATTAAATCAAACAACTATGTAAGCAAAAAATTAGCACATCAACGTGCATGGAAAACAGCACCTGTTAATGCTGTAGCTTTCGCTAAAGTTGGCGCTGCATTGCTACTCAATCGCCGTCGGCAGCTTTCTACAGAAAGCATTATCGATAATAATATGGTTGCGGTAGTTGCCAATGAGTTTTCGACTAACGAGTGGCTTTATTGGCAGTTGCTTCGAGTCGATTTTGCTAATTTCGTTCAGGATGGAGCGCTTCCATCAATTAACCAACGACAACTTGGTGACATCCCTATCCCAAGGGTAATCGCGGCCGAAGCTACCAAGATAAGTGAAATCCTCGACACCCTCGACACCACCATCCGCGAAACCGAAGCCATCATCGCCAAGCTCAAGTCCGTGAAGCAGGGCCTCTTGCACGACCTGCTGACCCGTGGCCTTGATGAAAATGGCGAACTCCGCCCGCCCCAATCCGAAGCCCCGCATTTGTACAAGGATTCGCCGCTGGGATGGATTCCGAAGGAGTGGGATGCTCTACAATTAGGAGAGGCTCAACATGCGTTTCGGTCAGCTAAACCGCCTCGTACTCAGCGGGATCT